>JAAELK010000508.1 GCA_024226935.1 Desulfobacteraceae bacterium | reverse complement strand
TGTGTGCTCCTTCAGGCCATAATAATGTTTATTATTTTTTGTTACCCAATTAGATTCAATGTCTCTTGAAAACTTTAAAAGCTTACCATTCTTATCAAGCTTACCTTCAGGAGTTGCACGCCTTACTTTTATTTCTTTCAACTTCTTATTACTTTTGGGGCTGCTGGCTGATTTGACTATCCGGGCATCAATCGCAATTCCTTCATTGATGATCAGGCCCTTAGCTGCAAACTGATTGAGTATATCTCCTAGGATTATATTAAATTTACCTTTAGTGAGTCTTTTCCTGAATTTGGAAAAAGTTGAATGGTCTGGGGATCCTTCATTTGATGATAATCCCAGAAAAGTCTGAAATGAGTCTCGATCATTGATCTGGCTTTCAAGTTCCGGATCTGACTTAATTCGAAACCATTTTTGGATCAAAAGACATTTAAACAACATCAGAGGGGAATAGGCTTTGTTACCTTCCTTTTTGTCTCTGGATGATTTTTCAAGATCGGAAAATGTTAGATTTTTTTGCTCTGATTTAAAACCCATTTGGAATTCCTCTATTTATGCTTTTTGATTATCTTTTCATAGCACAAATGAAGCAAATGCTCAATAATTTTAATTGGTTATATAAAGAAATTCGAGATATTGCGTATGATTAATTTCAATTTTGTAATAAGTAATGCCTTTATGGTTTGAGTTAATCAAAGGTCTCTATCAGTAAATATGTAATCAGACCACCGAGTATGAAATCAACGACCATGCTTGCCAAACTTCAGGATTTAGGAGTCATGCCCTCTTTTAGCAGGCCCAGTGTAAGCAATGATAATCCTTTTTTAGAATCTTTGTTCCGAACTATGAAGTATCGACCGGAATACCCTGAAAAACCATTTAAAACGTTATTTGATGCCAGAGTATGGGCAAATCGTTTTGTTCACTGGTATAATAAGGAACATTTACATAGCAGTCGCCGTTTTGTTACCCCCGAAATCAGACATACCGGTGAAGATATTGAGATCTTTTCAAAACGTCGGGATGTATATTTGAAAGCAAAGTCAAAAAATCCTGAAAGATGGTCAGGCCAAATAAGAAATTGGAATCCTGATACAGAAGTCATTTTAAAGAAATTTAAAAAATTTAAAAAATCATCTGAAAATATTAATAAGGCTGCATAGATGTTTGAATCCGGTAAAGCATTAGCAAAAGTCCCCCATGGCCGAGAATGGAACTTCAAACAATCCGTCGGAGGTCATGGGGGGATTTTGCGGGAATCTTATCAAATCATTTTAGAAAAAGGTGACAACTTGCTTGACACTTACCGCTTCTTACCTGGTGCACTTAGGAACCAAGTCTAAATAACTTTTCCATTCTTGTTTCCTGGCTTCAGGCTATATGTCTTCGTAATATTGACTTATTAGTGAATTGTTAATCGGCTTCGGTTAGGTATCTCTTCATCGGCAGCAATATGCCACTGAATTTCAGTCAATCGATCCAAAAATAGTCGGTCATGACTAACTAACAGAAGACCTGCGGTAAAATCATCAAAGGCTTCTTCCAGGCACTCTATCGAGACCAAATCCAGGTGATTAGTAGGTTCGTCCATAATGATTAAATGCGGCATACTACTGGCACCAATAGCCAAAAGAATCTTGCGAATTTCTCCTGGACTAGGAACAGCGGATTCAACCAAACGATCTGGGCGCGAACCCAGACGATTAACTAAGGTCATGGCAAATCCCCGTTTGTCTCCTGGTAAACAATTAATCTCAGATATGATTTGCTCGGATCGGCTTTGATCAATTTCTTGAGGAATATAAGTTACCTTATCTGAAGGTAGAGACAAAGAGTTAAAAATATACTGAACCAGCGTACTTTTCCCGGTTCCGTTGTCTCCAGTCAAAGCAATACGGTCACCTGGTTTCATCACCAAAGAAGGATGTTCAAGCACCCTATTTTGACCAATTTCAAAACTGCCTTCAGGGATGGAAAACAAAACTTTACGTTTTGATCGTTCCCCCTGCTGCCGAATTCCGGTATCATAGGTCTTTTTAACTTTTATTTTTTTCAGTTTTTCACTTGCCTGACGTTTTCTACCTTCTATGCGATTCAACAATTTTCCAGCAACAGCGTCTTTACCAGTAAGGCGTGCCAAATTAATTTTGGAACTAGCATCGTGATCCTTACGATTAACGCCTTTTTTTGATCGTTTGGCATTAGCAGCAGACGCATTATTACGATGCTTGTTTGCTTCTCGTTCCAGCTTTTTGTACTCTTTTTTTACATTTTGGAATTGATGCTTAACGGTCTCTCTTTCTGATGCAATGCGATTGTTACCTTTAGTGTACCCGCCAGGACGAAGGCTATAGTCTGGTGGATCGAGAAAAAGGCATTGCCGACACAAAGTATCTAACAATTCTCTATCGTGGCTTACCAATAATCCGATACCAGCAAACGTTTTTAAACCTTCGAATAGGTATTTTCGAGCGTTTTGATCCAAGTGATTGGTGGGTTCATCCACTGCCAGGACAAAGGGTTCTTGCCATAAAGCACAACCAATTTGTACACGTTTTCGTTCACCATGACTGAGTGAATCCCATCGATCTATCCAATCATCCTCAATCCCTAATCGACCTTTTACAATATAAGAATTTTTGTCGGTGGCTTCCATGAATTCTTCAAATGCAGCTGGAACAAGGTCCGTTCTTTGTTCACAATAGACGGTATTGCTGGGGATCAATACATTTCCTTCGGACGGTTGAAAACCACCCACAGCCAGTTGCAGCAAGGTGGTTTTGCCAGAACCATTCGCACCGACAATACCATTCCAACCTACAGGAAAGTGTGCCGTCACCTGATTTAATAAGGGCGTGCATTGTCGTTCGAATTGAAATGATACATTTTGAAAAATTATTGCAGTTTTTCCCATCTTCGAAGTTCCTTAAAATTTTTCACCAAAAACAAAATTTGTTTCAGTGGTTTTAATCACATTGAAATATTTTGCCTAGTTTGGCCCTATTCGATTTTTAATATATTCGGCAATACAATCGACACTATTAAAATTTTCAATGGTTATATCTTCATCTTCATAAACTATTTCAAAGGTATCCTCGATATTGCAGACTAACTCGATAATAATTTTAGAATCCAAATTGAGTCCACCTCCAAGTAAAAATTCATCGTTTTTTATATCTTCAACCTGAAGATCCAGGCCAGCTGTCTCTATAATCAATTGTTTTAGCTGTTTTTCTAAGTGCATATTAAACCTCTTTATTTCATTAAGACAATGGCCATGGAGCACTATTTAGTCCTGATTCCTAAGGAACCAAATATAAATATCATAGGCTGTTCATCAAATGCTCATATCGATCCTCTAAAAATGGTACACAATGGGTTATCGTCTCTATATATTTTTTTTCCTGATCAAATTTATCCACAATGGTCTGATATGCTTCTTTGCGAATTCGCCAAGCTTGGTTGGAGGAAAGATTCAGAATAAACGCCATTTTTTCCAAAATATCATCAATTTTATTTTCTACAAAAAAGCCATTTTTGCCCTCAATAATGATTTCAGAATAAATTCCGGTTTGGTTGGTAAGCACAATTGGGCCAGCCTCAAAGGCAAGATACATCGCTTCCATCGGAACAATGGACCCAGGATCATTCTCTGCAAAAAAACAAACAATCTGGGTATTATGCCATTGTAATAGTGCACTAATTACATCGTAGGATTTATAATTTTCAATAAGCATTCCATCAATCTGCTGATGTTGAATGTAGCTGGCCAAAGAAGGAAAAGTACCATTGGTCACAACTACTGGGTACAAATCTAAGGAGCTGTTCTTCCCAGCTCGAAACACCAGGTCAAAACGCTTGTAGTTGGTAGAACGTCCCCAGCTAAAAATAATTTTTTTATCCAATGGAATATTGTTTTTCTTGAGAATATCTATGACTTCCGAATGTTTTAACCGACTAAACCGTTTTCCTGATAACACCACTCCTCCTTTAGCTGGTACAAAGGCCTCATCTGTCACCATATACTTTTCCGAGAACAGATTTTTCATATATTCTGAAACATAACCGATCAAAGCATTGGGGGTGAACTGGGTCCACTGGCAACACAGATAATCCATTGCCAGGATATTTTCATTCATCTCCTTCCAAAATGAGGAAAAAGCAGAATCATGAGTCAGATAAACCGTCCTAATATCTCCTTGAAAAGCCTTGAGTTGTTTGTGTATATAAACCTGGGTGTGGGATAAACAGGAGGAGCCGAAAAAAACCAAAGTAGCATCATGTTTTTCTGAAATATTTAAAGCCATGGTTGCAGCCGAAGCGCTAAATATTTTCCAATTCTCAACATGATGAATCCAATCATCCCCGTATGTATTGTTGACCAACTTATAAAACTCTCCACCAGTCTTTCGAATTATTTCTTTCATCGTCTGGAAATGAATTTTGTTATATGTAGGAACCAAACGGAGCAATGCCGGTTCTGCGGCATAAAGTGTGAGTTCTACCCCCACTTCTTCAAAACAAGATTTTAACCGGGCCAAGGTTTTTATAAAATTACTGATATAATGAGCAACACCGCCACTAATATGTTGAATTCCTTCAGCTGTAATAAATACAACTGCCAAATCAAGTTTATTGTTTGTTACTTTTTTATTGAGAAAAAAACTGTTTTTTTTGTACATCATACTATTATTGAATTTCATCTGATAAACTTAAAAGTAGTTAAGGGTTGGATAAAAAAGTTGTTTCGAATATTAGATTGCCTTGTATGAAATATAGAATGTGTAATGAGATACATCATTGGATAAATGTTTTGATACCCTCCTGTTGAAAAATTATTTAGTTGAAATAATGAACGGTTGGATAATTAAAAAAATGAGAGAATTAGGAAGACAAGATGGCGATCACCTCTATTTTTGGTGAATGAATATAATTAATAAGCTGTAATGCAAACATCATAACACCATCAAGATTTTATAGAGTAGGTTAACGCGAAGAATTTTATGAATTCAGCTCATATTTAACCTCGATCCACTTATAGTTCTCTCCAGCGTCTTGCGATCTCAATATTAGAGAATTTTCATTGGGCCCTTTCTTATAGTCATAAGAGCTGACGGTATTATCCCAAGTAATAGCTTTGACAGAGGTGATCGTGGATGGCGGTAAAGGAATTTCCACAAGTTCACTAGAACGACTAGCAATTCTAATGCATTCGGTAGAGTATACAACCAAACAGGAACGGTTGAAACAAATAGCCGAATAAAAATTTTTTAACCTTCCCGATGTATACTTACGGTAAAAAAGATTTTTCTCTGGGTCCAAAATAACTTCCATATCATACGTAGAGGGTGCTGTATTATAAAGATTCCAACTGGCATGAAGATATTTATAACTTCTTTCCGTGATCCGTTCATGACCGTCAAAATAGCGAACGCCATAAAAACCGGGAACACCTAAAACAGGTGCAAGAAAAGCCCAATTATCGAACTTGTTTTGATACATTAAAAAACCACCATCTGTATCGATTAAGCTCTGATTTCGAAAAACCGCCTTACGCGCACGTTCGATATATTTATCCAGCTCCTCGCCCCATTCATCATTAAGACGGACCACGTCGGTTTGCATATATCCGTCCAGACAGGTATCGGTGATTAGCGCATCTTTTTTAGCTTCATATGCACATTCACAAATGAATCGGTTAACTCGACTTCTCAAGCGGTCCCCAGTGCCCCATGACGGATCATGAAATTGTTTTTTTTGTATGTCAGGGGTGAGGTACCCCAAATCTAGTTTGATTCCGTCTGCGTTTAGACAACCAGTTTGACTGCTAAGCATAAAAGTAATGCATTTTTTAATATATGCTCTTACTTTAGGATGGGTGTAATCAAAAAGATAGTCAGCAAAAAAGTTAAACGATATGGCATCTCCCTTCAACAAAGTGTCCTTGATATCTTCTGGGATCTGAGCGGTTTTTGAGATGGCAAAATGGGAAAACCATAGTAGCACTTTATGCCCCATCCCATGGAGTTGGTCTACCATCTGTCTAAATTTTAAACTGTTTTCAAATACCTGGCTGTTGATGTTCAAATAATCCCCAAAATTTGCAAACCAAAAGCCGTCAATCTGGACAGTAAAATTATGAACGCCTGTTTTTTTCCGGAAGTATTCTACATCCTCTATAAAAGAAGGAATACTAAGATCAAAAATCGGCATCAGTCCATCGCCTGGTTTACTTTTCTCATCATAATCGGTTGAAGGGCAAAAAATTGGCCGATTCCACCAGTCCGAAAAATCCCGCTTGGGTATAGAATCCATATTTTCCCTATTAAGTAAATCATGTTGTTCTAAAAGGGCATACGAATCTTCCAAATCAGCCACAAAGTAGACTTTAGGTAGTTTTGTTTCTCCCTCCGCTGGATAATATCCGTTAAAACGAATACTGAATGTTCTTGATTTATTGCAAAACTCGGTAGCACTGACTGGTAAATCACAAGGAATCGAAAGACCAAACCATGGTTTATGAGAAGGGCTTAGATGATTTAATTTAAAAGAGCAAGCGCGAGGGGCAGGCATCAGGTGCCAAGTACGGACAATAGATTGTCGTTGCTCCTCAATTGGCGAAGCTGTGCTAGTTACCTTGACTGCATTGTCTTCATGATTAGTAGAATAATTATAATGATCAGAAGCATATGTACGCATAAGAACCATGCTGACAAAGGAGCGTCTAAAATAGACGATTTCACTTCCCGGCTCAACCTCTCCTTCCACCCAATAGGCAAGATTATTTGCCTCTACCTGTAAAAACCCTTTAAATGAATGTTTATCACTCGAAAGTGTATAACAAAATTTATTTTTTTCAATATATTGAAAAGAATAAATTTTGTTATTAATAAAAGGAGAAAGATTAAGATGCAGTAGTTCTCGACTATTCTTAGTGATGTTTAGATATTTCCCCTTTAATCTGTAGATAAACCCATCAGCCTGAAAGATTTCTATATCCGAATTAATTGTTTTTTTTCTTTCATAGGTGACGGTTTCTTGGTTTTTAAAATCTTTAGTTGTTTCTAAAGTATACATATACCTCCATTTCTTTTGTGTTTGACACAAAAATTATATTTTTCTTGCCGCAATCACGAGAGATTGACCATGAAACATACCCAGCCAGTGCTTTGCATATTTCAAGGATCCTAACATCTTTGGATTCATCAATAAGCCACTTGTCCAAGCTAAAAACTTTGATTTGCTTAATAGAACTTCATTTGAAGAAAGCGATCGTAATCTATATAAAAAAGCCATTATAAATTCGTAAACATCCCAATCTTCAAGTGGAGACTGATAGGTTTCACATACCTGAAGATTATGGCGGACCATTAGATTGTATACCGCTTTTTTACTCCATCGTGTCAAATGATGAGGTGGGAGATTAGTCAAATTATTTGGTACATATTTGAGATAAGTATCGTGGCAAGGAAATGATAGGAGAAGCATCCCGTTCGGTTTTAATGCTGCCAACGATTTTTCCATAAATAACTGTATATCCATGATATGTTCAATAAAATGGAAGTGACAGACGGCATCATAATACCCTGTGTATTCAGCACAGTGTGACAAATGATCGGTATTGATTACATTGGTATTATTTTTTTTAGATGCCTCAAGTGCCTTTTCGGATATATCAATGCCAAGGTATTGTCCTTCTTTGATATAATTGGAAAAATAACCTGGGCCTGCACCAATTTCTAAAACACGTTGTCCAGGCTTTATATGTCGACTGGCAACCGAAAAATCAAAACCGGTTTTCCGGTATGATTCGAATCCCAATTGTTCGCAAAAATCGTGTAATGTACTATAAAACTTTCCATCCCCTGGAATAACAGGATTAAAAAAACGTAAGTCACACTTTCTACAATGGTAATAGAATAATTGCGGTTCTGGGAAGTATTTCAAAAATTCATGTTCAAATAATCCACTCAATTGATTAATTAACTCTTCGGTATCAATTGATCCAGTTTTATCACATTGATTGCTTTGACAGGCATAACACTGTACTTGACTCATAATTTACCACCTTATTTCTGATTTTTTAAGACAAAAATCGGTCTGGATCAGTAGAGACTGATTGTTAAATAAATCCGCCAATAGCTTAATCCGGGCCGATTTGCCAAGTTATGTTATAAATAGTGATGATCTTTGAGCGAGATGAGCTTATTGATATTCGTTGATAAACTCGTCAGTACTTACGATACCCAACATAAAGGATCGTTTTTCAGGTGGGCTTAGTGCTGCTCCTCCCTTTGCATATGTAATCCAGGACTTCATTTCAGCATAACCTCCCTGATAGCCTTCCCAGCCAAAAACAGCAAAATCAATCCTATTCTGCGCCAATGAATCAAGAGACCAGCGGAGAGATCTTAAACAAAACCTCTCTTCATAAAGCATCATCACAGGCCCTTCAATCTTACCTTCAATGGCGAGATGACTCGCCAGACTATTGGTAGGAGTAAAGGGAAAGCTGTTGGGACAGCCAAAACGTAATTTATGTTTTTCGAAAAAACTTAAAAATGGGGCAAGATAAAACAAATTGGCTGTAGAATAGCTTAAAAACAATCCAATCCGTGCAGAAGGAATTGAATCCCTATCTATCTTGGCCTGACCCCATAGCTTTTTTAAAGCTGCTGGTAAAACCCGATAAGGTGATCCTGAATATATTTCATGAACACTCCCTAATAACCACATCTTAACAGCCCCTTTCATAATGTTTTAACATCAATGCTGCACAACTTCCGCCAAAACCAGCTGCAATGGAAACCAAATTTTCACTATTTATAGATTCATTTTTTGTTATTAGTCGGAAACCGTCTAATTCAGGCTCCGTCAATCCCTGAATTGCAGGAATTTTTTTATGTTTTAACATCAGTACTCCAGCAATAGTCTCTATAATGCCTGAAGCGCCAAGGCTATGCCCAATATGGCCTTTAATAGTTGTGACAGGAATCTGTGATTTATTGGTTGAAAAATAATTTTTCAGGACCGTTAAAATAGCACTATCATTGTGGAGAGTTCCGTTAGCAGCAGCCAAAACCACACAATCCTCGACACAGGAGACCTCTACCAAAGCTCGCAACATTCCCTGTGCATCTTTACGAGGATTAGCCATCCGGAAAGCTTCATTAAAACAGCCGATTTTTTTTATTACCGTCTTACCATTTGACATCCGATGGTTGCACTGTTCTTTACCTAACAAAATAGCCCCAGCACCCTCGCCTATCGCCAGCCCGTCTCTATTAATATCAAAGGGTTTTACCCCTTTTTTGGTCAATGCTTGCATACAGTTTAAACCATGCAAAATAAACTGACTGATTTTCTCCACGCCAACCACCAGAATTCTTTTGGAACTATCCTTTTGAATCTGATCATAAGCATAATAAAGTGCACTTTGGCCCGAAGTACAGGCAGTAGAAACAATAACACCCTGTCCTGACAGAGAGTACTGCTTTTGCAGTTGATCATATAGTTTTTTAAAAGAGTATTGTTTTAAGATAGCTGGAGAACAGAGATTTTCCTTTTTAAACCGATTCTGAATAATATAGCATTCGCTTTCATCTAGTCGGCCTAGGGCAGTGGCAAGAACAAGTTCAATCTTTTTTGGATCATCGTTTTTCTCTGTTTGTTGATAGTTAAGCAAAGCCTGGGCAGCGGCCTGAGATGCTAATTGAAAAATATCATTGTTTAGCCCTTCACAACGACTAACATAAAATGAGTAGTTCTTTTTAAGTGAATACTGTTGTGGAAAAATGGCGACCTTACCATTAACCAATCCTTCCCAAAACTTATCAATTCCTTCTCCATATGGGGTAACCACACCCATACCCATAATATCAACCCCACTGCTCATATACTTTCTCCATTTCCAGATGGCAGTCGGTCATCAACGATTTGTGATACATTTAGGTTGTCCCAGTTTATTTTTGAATTCCCCCTTCGAAAAATAAAATTCTCAAGAGCATAAAAATTATATTTTTCTTGATCAACCAAGATAGTTTCATACAGCGCTGTTCTATGATTCCATCGTTTGTGCATTTGCAGATGAATGACTTTATTGCAGAGATATCCACATTGCCCCGGTAACAATTGATAATGTCGGGCATAAGCGCACTGACGCCCCACAGAAACAAAAATACTGTTTTGGTGTACCGCTAACTGAAATCCGGCCTGTTCAAAAAAACCGGCCATTGCAGGTAAGGCAAAATAATCGCTCACTTCAAATCCTTTTACACCCAAACTTTTTAGGTAGTCCAGTTTGACCTGATCTTTCATATTGATATAAGTGAAAGCCGTCTGTACCTTCTTACACTCATCCCGCAACAAATAATCTGCCCAAGGAGCAAAGGAAAAAGAACGCACCAAGCCTCTACCTAAACGGATATTTTTTTGTAATAAATTTTTCCGGTTCTGTAGAAAGTACAAAAACCCATAGTCATTAATCGTCAATTCAAAGGGAATTTTATATTCCGCCAAAGAAATAATTCTTTGGGCAACAATGTTCAGATATTTTTCTGGGAGTTTAGGGATGATTAATCGCCACCGCCCCATTTTTTGCATCATTGGAAAAAAAATATCCACAAGATACAAAAAATTGATCACACACCCTTCTGAACCTATTCGGAGAGTATAAGAGGATAAATCTTTCAATGATGCAAGCTGTCTCGGTTCATATATATTTAACTCGATCATAATTTGCAGGCTCCCTCAGTGTTTCATTTGCCCCGATATAATATTTAAAAAAATGATGATCGTTCTTAACAGGTGCGAATTTACATCTGCCTTTCCTGCACCAAAATCGCTTCCACCAGGTAGGAATTATCTCCTGTACCTTCTGTTTATATTCAGTGGCATGGTATTCATTAACCATTTGCAATGCTTGGCTCATAATGGACACAATCTGACCAGTTTCTTCATAGTCACGGCTTCTACCGACTATCTTTATGGTTGTCACCTGGTAATCGACTAACGTTTTCAACAGGCATAAGCTACAACCCAATTCAAAATCCATAAATTGTGATTCGCTAACCTTTTGTCCATCATCAACACGGTAGATCGATTTACAAGGCACACCTAACACCACGGGTTCTTGCTGGTCAGTTTCTCCCATACAATGAATCAGATGACAACAACCATTGAAGAACGAACAGCCCATAAAACCAATGACCTCTATATCATGAATATTTTGCTTGGTCATGGTCTCAATCTCTTCGAGGGTAACATGGTAAGACAATATTGTTCGCTCTACTCCCAGAGAATGTAGAAATATAAGTTGTTGCGAATTGATGGTGTCAAAAAATGTACTAGCATGTAAGGGAATGCCTGTATCCAGCTGTCGTACTAACAACAGCGCACCCAGATCTCCCACAATAATTGAATCTACATTCAGGTCGGTTGCCGCTTTTACATGATCCAAATATTTTTCCTGTAACTCCCGATCTGCCATCCCCTCCGGTAAAATAGGAATATTGGCAGTAAAATTAACCTTTACATTGTGTGCGTGAGCATAACGAATAATGTTTGACAGATCCTGATGATCAGGCAGTAAAGACTGACAATGCACTGAAACTTTCCCTCTTCCACTAAAAGAAAGACGCTTCAAATAGTCATCACCCATGCCGGTATAAATCTCCCTCGCTCCTTTTTCAATCAAATGTCGGGCTGCCTCAAACGAATTGACAGGTGCTGATATTTTCATCTTTTTCTTTTTTTATATCCTATTCTTCGCCTCATCCATTGAGGCGGGTTCTTTTAAAGAGAGGAAAAAAAGTCTTTGGTACCTCTTTTCCAATTTCGCAGTAGGTTTCTCGGTCAAATTCATTAATACAGATTCTACCGATAAAAAAATCCCGGAATAGCTGCAATTCCCTTGTGTTTTCATTTTTGTTTAGAAACAATTCCAAATTGTTCTTCATATCTACGACCATCTGCCTTTTTTTTCGTTTATGTTCTATATGATAATTTAGACAATCCGGTCCATAACAAAAACGGAAACCTTTTTTACTTAACCGATAGGCCAAATCTAGATCCTCAAATCCCCAACCCTGAAATGTTTCATCAAATCCCCCCTGTTCTTCCAAAATTGTCCTTTTTATGGAGAGATTACCAGTGGCTGCAGCCAGCCAATGACTACTTTTTTGATCTTTAAAAATAATTTCTTTTGTGGCGCTCGCATAAATATCTTCACTTGCTCGTTCTTGAATAACAGGTAAGCTTAAAAAACTATTTTTCAACTCATTGAGTAAACTTCGCTCATGATCCGATAAATAGACCTGTTTCCGCTTGCCCATAATAATACAATCACTATACTGCTGATGCAGTTGCCAATGCTTGGTTAAGAATTGGGGATCCACCCATGTATCATCGTCGGTAAATACCACAAGATTACCACGAGCTTTTTTAATAGCAAAGTTCCGTGCTGTCGCACTTCCTCGGTTGTTTGGCACAAAGATATAAGTAAAGGAAAAAGGTAGTTCGAGATCGTGGATAAATTCGTAATCCTCACTTAGAGAACCATCGTTACAAACGATCACCTCAAACTCCTGGTCATCAAAATTGAGTTGACAAAATGATGGCAAAATAGACTTAAGATAAGCCCCTTTATTAAAAGTTGGAATAACAACACTGATTTTTAAACTTCCCATAGCCATTGTTTTTTAAAAAGTTTTTAGATGATAGTAATAAGGGTTATTCTGAAAAAAACAAAAATGAGGCACCTTTTTTTCGCTTAACTGCTCACTGATTTGTTGGTCAGTTTCCAAAATTTCTTCCCACACTTCGGAACGAATGAGTTCCTGTTCGGGCATCTGACGATATTGCTCAACCTTATCCCGATAAAGCGCTTCTTCATCTCCCACAAACCCCATATTTAAAAACCAAGGAAAAATGGTTCGGTATACAATAACTTCCTGTGCATCGATATCTTCAAATTTAATAGACGTCTTGGTATAGGTACTATCAGATTGTTCGATATCTTCGATTAACAGATTATTTTCTTTGCAATAGTCATAAATAGGGGTACCAAAAAACGGTTCAAAATAGCTCATTCGCACCAAATTGGGCTTTAACTCGCGCAACATTCGCAAGGTTTTTTGAATGCTTCCCTTATCTTCACCGGGAATGCCAAGCATAGCAAACAAATAAGATCGAACTTTGTATTGATGACAAAGCGCCATGGTTTGGTACAATTGTTGATCGGTAATTACTTTTGATAATATTCTATTGCGCAATTTTTCGCAGCCGGTTTCAAAACCAATACGCAATAGATTACAACCGCTTGCTTTAAGGCTTTTTACGACCTCTTCATTGACTAGATTAGCCCTGACATTAATGGCATATTCAATGCCATAGGGTTTATAAATTTCTTTCCTGTAATGCGCCATTAGTTGAATAAACCATTTTGTATCCAGCATCAACAGGTCATCATCAAAATTAATTATTTTGATCTCATTTTTGTACACTGAAATCCAGTGCAAGAGTTCCTTAATAATTCGGTCAATGCTTTGTTTTCTAAAATATTTCTGCCTGGTTCGTTTAAATATATTTCTTAACGATTGGTTAATACAAAAATTGCAGCTATAAGGACATCCTCTTGAAAAAGAAATACTCAGCCAGTTATTACGCAGCTGTAATAGTTTTCGCCCGTTAATTAATCCAAAATCTCTAAATGGAAGAGTATCAAGATTGGTTATCACTTTGCCAGGTCCATTTGTGATAATTTGTCCATCTATTTTAAAATGAAATCCGGGGACAGAATAAATATCTTCTCCTTTTTGTTTACGCTGACAAACCTCTAATAACGGGTACTCTCCTTCACCAATACAAAAACCATCAAAAGCCGAATCCTCCAAATCTCGCGGTGAAATTGTGGCATGGACACCACCTAATAAATAGAGTGCTTTCACCTGATTTTTTTTTAACATACTGGTAATATCGTCACTCATCTGAAATTGATGAGTTGTCGCAGAAAATCCAACTATCTGGGGATCGATTTTTTTGACCTGCTTTAGAATAAGAGACATGTCAAAAGGAAAACCATGCTGTTTATGTAAGTGTAACAACTCTACTTCAATACCTGCTTGTTTTAAAAAACTGGATAAAATCTCAATGGCAGGATTAAAGCTAATCGTATGTCCACCCATATCAGGATAGATAAATAGAATTTTTAATCTTTTCATTGTTATGATCCTTTTACAGCCATTTCGTGTTCATAATAGCTATTATTTTCAATAACACTTAATGTTTGAGAAACCATATCTGAAAACGTTTTGTCGCTCATAGTATCCGTAAAATTGTTGTGCGGACTATGAGGAGCATAATACTCATACTGGTTATGTCTGGAGTAATTTAACTTGGTTTCAGGAAAAGGTGTAAAAATACTTAATGTGATACTTTTGGCAGACAGTTTTTTGATTAAATCCTGGGTCATGTAAATATCTTCCTCTGTTTCACCTGGAAATCCAATCATAAAAAATGAAGACCAGTCCATATTTTTTTGTCGGAATAACTCATTAGCAGCCAATACTTCTTCTCGGGTGATTTCTTTATTAATTTTTCTTAAAATCTTGGGAGACCCCGATTCAATCCCCACCTTAATATTGCGACAGCCTGCAGAAATTATTTGATCCAGCATTTCTCCAGTTAGTCTTTTTATCCTTCCCAGACAACGCCAGGTAAAACCATGCCCAGCAATTTTTTGACAAAATTCCCTCAACCATCGTTTATTAATGGTAAACGAATCATCAGAGATAAAAAAATCGGTTACCCCAAACTGTTTGTTCACATGCTCGATCTCTTTAATGAAATAATCCACGCTTTTCCGGACCACTTTTCTATTCCACAATTGAGGAGAATTACAAAAGTGACAATGCCCGGGACAACCACGGGAACTCATTAACAACGACAGATCTCGTTTGTCATATTTATCCACGTTATATAATAAATGAAGTGCAGGGAAAGGAAGCTGGTCCAAATCGGTTAATCGGTCACCCTGATAAACACCTTTTTCCAATTGACCTTCCACAATAGGGACGATCAATTCTTCCCCTTCATTTTGAACAACATAATCAGCAAAAGGCACACACTCATCTGTCTTTAACGTTGCATGTACTCCCCCCATAACAATTTTCACATCTGGTTGACATTGCCGGGCCAGTTGGGCAATCAACCGTGCCGACTTGAGGGTAACTGTATTAACCGTAATTCCAAGTACTTGTGGTTTAAACTGATTGATAACACTTTTTATCTCATGCCAAATCAGATGGTCAGAATCTTCTAATGCATTGATAAAATTATTGTATCTTTCCATTCTTTCCTTGTGTCCATAGGAGATGCCAAAAGAATTATAATCAGCATCATACACCAGTACTTCATGATGATGTTTCTCTAATACAGCAGCTAATGATAATAACCCCAAAGGAAAGTAAAAGCGGGAATAATTCATCAACCTCTCAAAAGGCGGCTGTATTAATAATACTTTTTTCCTCATAGATTGATCACCTTTTGAAGAATAAAATCCGCAATTTTGTTGACAGTTTCAAAGTTCTCGAACAAGACATCATCATCATCAATTACTATATGGTATATTTCCTTTATATCTTCTAAAACCTGGATAAAGTCCAATGATTCCACTCCCAGGTCTAATATCGATTCATCAATCGGCAATGTTCTGTAATCATCGGTCAGAAAAAAACGTTCACTCAAATATTTCTTCAATTCTTCAACTAATTGGGCTCTTTCGATGGTAACTGTTGCCATAATGTAATCCCTGTTAAATTAAATGGTTGTATATATTTCTTCTGATAAGATCAAATTTCTGGAATAAGATTGTATGATTTTTTTATCTTGTTTTTTAAAATAGGCAATACCGGGAATTGTTTTTAAAACCTCATCATCTGGCAATTTTTTATTATTCTGAATCATCTTTTCTAATAATTCCAAATAGGTTAATTCACCCTCCCCAATTACCACCAGGTCAATATTGGTGTCTTTCAAAATGCTCTCATAATTGCTGGTTGCATAGGGTCCGCCAAGGACGATTGGCATCTTAAAATCCCATTGTCGAATAAGCAACACCACTTTATGTAAATAATTTCTATAGTAAGAAAGCGTCCTAATACCAACCATATCAGGCTGAAATTCCTGTAAAATCTTTCTGAGATCAGCAAAATTATCAAAATCAACACCAGCCTTAATGATTTTCCCTTCGACCTGTCCGGGAAGCTTTTTATTAACATAGGTTTGTAGATACATCAGGCCAAGTGGTGCTTCTACCACTTTGTACGAATCCTTAACGGTTTCCGCCTCCTTGGAAGTGTAAGTAGAAAGATCCATCAATAAAACTTTCATGGCATCTTTTTTATATTTTTTAGTAGGAAAATGGGCCTTTATTTTTTTATCGATCACTTCCAATTGTTGAATATTTTTTTTATAATCTTTCCCGTTCGTGTATTGATCCTTATCGATACCAGCAAAACGGATGAGACTATTAAGATCGCGGGATTGATAGGTTGTATATTTTTCATTTAATTCATCTTCGGTAAAAGCTCGCAATTGTCGTGGGATAACATGTCTTAATCGTTCTTTACGTAAAAAGTACTCTATAAAAAATTTTGTACGATATTTTTTGATGAAATCATGGGATAGCTGTAGTGTATCGGAAAGCTCCTGATATCCTTTATGTTGGGACTTCAAAATAGTCTCTTTGGAAATCCCATTTTCCAAGGCCAGATGCTCCATCTCGGTATTCGGATAAATTTTTAAAATATGAATATAGGGAAAATCAATCCATTTGATGCTCTTGATAAAATCAAGGGTCATCATGGCTTCTTCTTCAGTTTCAGTGGGAAACCCCACCATACTGTTAAATTCGAGTACGACATGAGGGTACTTTTCAGTGATATACTGTACATTTCGGTGCAGCTTTTCCAACTTTAGATTTTTACGAATTAGTTTCTGCAACCTTTCCGAACCTGTCTCAAGAGCAAAATTGATTTCTATGGTACCAGCCTCAATCATCAGATCAATGTAATCAAACGCCAGGATGTCTCCCCGAAGCCCATTGGGGAATTGAATATTGATGTCCAATTTATGCTTCAAAATCAGCTTAAAAAAATTGGTGCTGACTTTAACATTTAAATTGAAAATATCATCGAGGATAACAAAATTCCGCACTCCAAAACCATAGTAAAGTTTAACCTCTTCAAACATATTTTCAGCAGAACGAATAACATTATTTTTCGGCCACAACTTATGACAATAAATGCATTTAAACGGACACCCCCTTGATGTCATGAGAGATATTTTATTTTTTGTCATCCCATGACCTATCCGATCAAGATAAAAGCTATTGTTAATGAGGCTACGATCAGGGATAGGTAAACTATCTAGATCCAAAATCTGAGGACGTTTCACAGTTACTTCTGGTTTTAAGTCCACCCTTTTCGATAACATTAAATCAGGGATAGACTTATCTGATAAATAATCATTTCTTGAAAGCAAGAGGGAGAGTTGCCTTTCCTCTAATAGTGATTGGATTTGATCATTCTCTAGTCCAGGATCGACAATGACTGGCTCAAAACCCCGGGCATCTATCTGCTTTTGATATTCACCGATTTCCTCAGCATTATCACTCATAATCCCAATCAGATTATTTTTTAAGCCGTCAATCTTACCATCCAGAGCAAAATTTATTACATCTACTTCACGACCCATCTTTTTCTCCTTAAGTATAAGTGTACAGCGACCCCAACACGTTAAAAACGAGTGCTGGCAAATCTCTACTTTTTATCCAAAATTCATTAGTGCTTTTTTGTCTATCTTACCGCTCAATGTCATAGGAAACTGTTCCACTTGCTTAAAAATCCGGGGAATCATATAAACAGGTAACCAATAGCGCAGCTGTTCTTTCATTCCAATGGGAGAGTACTCTTCATCAGATACATAAAATGCTATCAACTGCTTCTCAAAGGAGTGTGAATTTTCTTGCACCACAACAGCCGCTTCTCTGATTGACCCAATTTTACCTAACCAATATTCAATTTCCCCAGTCTCAATACGATATCCTTTAACTTTTACTTGATGATCCTTACGACCCATATATTGAATTGAGCCATCAGGTAACCATTTAGCCAAATCACCAGTGCCATACATCTTTGAATGGTGAGAAAACGGATCCACTACAAATCTTTTTTTGGTTTCCTTCTGTTGATTCATATATCCTCGCCCAACAGAATCTCCAGAAATATAAAGTTCTCCTACATCATCGTTTTGTACATGCTCTTTCTGGTCATTTAAAATATAAATATTGGTATTGGAAATCGGTTTACCAATGGGCGGTACAACAGGTATATCCGCATACGGATAAAGCGTGTGGGTGGTCACAACATGAGTTTCCGATGGCCCGTATTGGTTATGCAGTTGAACTTGATACCCCTTCAGATAATTTCTAAGCACATCAGAAACAACCAGCTGCTCACCCGCTGTAATAATATGTTTTACTGTTGTGGGAAATTTTTTAAATAGCTTACCGTTAAAAATTTTCTTCAAAAAGGCCGTTGGATAAAACAATACTTCGATTTGATTGGTTTCAATATACCAAAACAATTCTGGAATAGAGAATTTCATCTGCGGGCTGGTCAAGTATAGATGTCCCCCAGCGATAAGGGTGGAGAATATTTCCTGGAACGCTACATCAAAACTAAAAGAAGCAAATTGTAATACGTTGTTTGAAAAGTTAATATTCGAGTTGTAATAACTATGGTAGAGAAGATTGAGAATATTGCGATGCTCAATCATCACCCCTTTTGGTTGACCCGTGGAACCTGAGGTATAGATCAGATATAATAAATCATCTATTGAATTCTGATTATCTGGATTGCCGCAATCCGTTAGGTCAAAATCCAATTCATCATAGTATAGTACAGGCTGATAAGAAGGATTTCCATTTGTATCGAATGCTTTCTCAGTTAGAAGAAGCTTAAATTCACTATTTTCAAGCATGTACCGTTTTCTATCTGCCGGGTATCCACTGTCAATAGGAAGGCAAGCGCCACCTGCTTTCAAAATACCAAACAAGCTGATAATTCGCTCAATGGAATCTTCCAACATCAAACCAACTACATCATTTGGTCCTACCCCAGCATTACGCAGTTCGTGAGCCACACAATTCGCCATTTCATTTAATTCGCCATAGTTGACGGTGGAATAATTAAAAGTAATCGCCGGTTTGTCCTTTTGTTTTTCGGCTGTTATTTCAAATAGCCGATGAATGGGCATGTCAAAAAAAACATCAGGTTGCATAATATCTATCCTCTAACTTTATAATATCATTAATATAAACAGAGCACCGTTGGTACTTCTCAGCTATATCAATCCTCCGCCTGGGAGAAAGAACATATTTAATCTTTTCCCAGGATCTAAAACTTTTTTCTACTTGTGGGACATCACTTTTGTTAAATTTCTTCCAATGTTGCAAGTTAGCTAATCTTTGTTGGCTGATAAGGATGATTTGATTTAAAATAGGAGCCAACAACTTCTCTCGAGCATAGCTGTCTGATGAAGCTGCAAGCTGCTCAAACTCCCAGGCTAATTGCCGGAGTGCGTCTTGGTTAAAATAAATCTGCTCTTGATCCGTTTCTTTTAGGATACCATCAACATTTGTTTGACCTACCTGCTGAGCACTCGAAGCAACGGTATCTAAAATCTTTTTCTCCATCTTGATGGTAGCCATATCCACCGTCAGTTGATAAATATCATCCTGTGGAAAAACAGCTTCATAAAAAATACTATAATCGAGTGTATGTCTGGGCCCATCAATAAAAGATCGAGTTAAATCGAGAAAATAAATTTCTTCTGTTGCATCATCAAATCCATACACAATAATAAAATGGTTCCAGCTTAATCCATGATACTGATGATAGCTATCATAATGAGATAAATAATAACCATCCACACCCAGAATTACAGGAAGATCATTTTTGACACAATCCCGTACACTGTCTAATAGTAACTCTTTTGATTTTTCCAGCCTTTTGAAGGTAAAACAAAAGCCATACTTATCTTCCAAGAGCTCCATATAAGTATTGATGGTAGGCAATATGCGGTAACGCACCATCTCTTCGGAGAAAAACCCCTTTCCATGGTCTACCCCCAGTACAAACTCCCAGTAACGCCCAACAATATCTGCAAATAAGTCTACATCATAATATTTGAGATAGGTTCCTAAAGCACTATTAATACAGTAATTGGCTGGATAAAAAGTAATACCATCTAAAATTTTTTTAGTAATTGCCATAGCTAATTCACTTTTATATTAATACTTTATTACTTAAACAAGTACACTAATTTTACTAAATTTTTTAAAATTTATATTCAATCTATACTATTTTGGAGATAGGAGAAAAGAGCCGTCTCAGCTTCGATTACCTTGCGAATGCCCTGAGCCATTTCCATTAAATTCCGGTAAGGAATATCTGCAAATGGACGCCAGGCTTTACCGATAGACTCCAAATGAAGGTCGATTTCAGGATAATAACTACCACCAAAGGATCGATAATACAGGGTTATATTACCGGCTCTTTGCCTTGCAATTACCGATAGAGTTTCGGCAAAATAGCATGCCCAACAATCCATCCACTCTTCATATCCATGACGTCCAAACAGGGCCAAATCTATCTCCAGGTTCTTTAAACATTCTAACCCGCCGCAGTCGGTCATTGTATGATACCACCTTGCTAAAAGAGTATTTCCGTGCCAAGTATGTTCAAGAGGCTTATATAATAATTTGAAAAGCTTCAATGAAGGATACAAATCTTGCTTCATCCAGCGTGCAAATATTTCTTCCTGAAAATTTAGAGTTCGCCACACCTCTTCACCAAATTCCGTAAAAAGAACCATCAAATTTTGGTGGGGATAAAATACAGGATAATACATTTTCTCTTGATCCAATTCGCAGTCTACGGATAATTGTTTTAGTACTGCTCCTCTCAATGGAAAAAAATAACATCCTCGGCCAGGCAACATCTGTACCTTTTCAACGATTTGAATTTCGATGCCTTTCAGATTCATCACATCTATTTCTGGTTGAGGTAAACCACTTAACTCTACTTGGAATCGTTTTAGTTCATTTTCATGAAAAGCCCCTCGCACATTTACTCTTTTATACAATAAATTCCATTGATCCCCAGTTATATTGCAATAAAAATCAATAGACCATTGGTGGAAGATTCCCGCTAATAACATAAGTTGTTTTTTAACATTTTGACCATATTGGATGATCATTTGATTCTCCTCAATCTGTCCAAATAACTATTTATTCAACTCAGTAGTGTCCGGTTAGCTTATTGCATATAAGGCCACCAAATTTATTTAGAATGTTGTCATTTTTTTATTGACAAATGTGCGTAAAATTTTGGTTCTCTTGCAAAGAATAATTGAGGATATAAAATCCCTACAATGGGGAAATATTATGCAGCAAGAGCAAACAGATCATCAATAAACTTAATCTGCTTTTCGAACTCTCCTTTTCCCTCAATTTGTCCCTTTCTAATCATGTGCATCATTTCATACCCCTTTAACGTTCTTACCGCCGTATGAAAAGACTTAAATGACTCTCCTTTTGATAAAGCGATGATCCTGTTCAACGATGTTTTCAGGTACTTAACTTGCCTGATTTCACGTAATACAGAATTTTTTATAGCCGAAACGTCGCGTATGTTCATCTCCTCAAGATCGGAGATGGACATATCTACAAGTTGCTCAGACAAAACCGTTTTATTACTTGAGGGAAGCTTGTCGATTTTTTTTACTTACTCTGGTAGTGTTGTTATTCTTCCTTTCATTGTAAGTTTAGGATTCAATGATTTTTGATCGCCATATTATTGTCTTACTTTACTGCTGATCGTCCACCTGATTTTGGGTTTCAGAAGTTGCTGTAACATTTTTAAGAAAATTTATAGCTCCGCCCTGTAAGTTACATTCGACTTACCTATAAGATATACCGTTAAATGTTGTGGTACATTATCTAATAAAAACAAGTATTAGGCTTATTCAACCATCCTTTATATTCTGAAATGGTAGAATCATAAAATATGCAAGATAATTGATATACGTAACCAAATGACTTTAAAAAAAATTAAAGTACAATAAATCCTTGATTTTAATTTTGAAGCTGATAAGATGAGGACTATTATGAAGTGCTGGTCCACCATGGTATCGGCATACATTAGAGCCTCAACAATCTCCACAATTGTTGGGGTTCTCCATTTTTATTGGCTTGACTAAGTTAAAAATCCTTTACACAGGTATTCAACCTCCTGTGTCTGTAATTTCATATCCACAATTATTCGATCGTTTTATAGAATGAGTACTTACTTTTTGTCAATAGAATTATAAAAAAATATCTGTTGAGTGAAAAATATGCCTCAGTGTATAGTTTTTATTTTTATTTTAACTAATTGTTTTTTTTTGATTTTTTTCATAATCCTCA
>JAAELK010000507.1 GCA_024226935.1 Desulfobacteraceae bacterium | reverse complement strand
TTAGGGATTTCATTTTGGGAATATCTCATAGATCGTATTGAAAACAAGAACCAAATACCGCTATTGCCAAATCTGATAAAAATGAAGATGGAAGGCCAATTTTCAATATAGTTCCTTCCCTGCACTTATTGAGAAGTTGCGATTTTTTTTGGTAAGGTATTTGAAGAGTTCAGGAAAGGCAGTGTTTCATACCTTGATTTTAGTTCCTGTTTGAAATTGAAATATTCTTTCTTCCATTAATTGCTTTAGATTCCCAAAGGCCTTTTTACCGGTACAATGTCCTGTATAAAATTTTGTGTCGGGATAGGCAGATAGTTCCTGACTGAGTTTTTTGATGGAACCGAGTGGTTCTGTTTTCTTTGTGGCCGGGTTAAACAGATGAAAACCACCCAGGACCATATCTATTTTATCAAAGCCGGTTCTATCGAGAACGGTTTTGATCATATTTCCCACCCCGGAATGGGAGCATCCGGTGAACAAGACCCTTGTGTTGTTTTCGGTGATGAGTATTGCAATCTCATGGGAAAAATCATCTGCTGTCTTTTTTCCCATGCTGTTTTTGGCCCTTAGATTACGATTACCCCGGGGAGTGAAGCCGTTTTTGTTAAATTGGGTAAAAACGTGGATATTGTCTTCAATCAGTTTATCCTGGGAGATAAACTCAAATTGACCTGGGTTTATTTCATCGGTGGGCAGGCCTATATATTTATGGAAACAAAAGAGCTGGCCGTAAAATGGATTCATGGCAGCTTTTGTCATGATGATCCTGGCGTTTGGGTTTATTTTTTGAAATGCAGGTATCCCACCTCCATGGTCTGCATGTCCGTGGGAAAGAAAGACAAGATCTATATTTGACAGATCAATATCAAGTTTGTTTGCATTTTTGATAAAGGAATCATCCGGTCCCGTGTCAAACAAAATTTTTTTTTGATCCGATTCAATGTATAAACAAAGGCCGTGTTTGTGGATCAGATCATGGTTTGAACTTGTGTTTTCCAGCAGGGTAGTGATTTTCATGGATATAAATTCCTTTATTTTGTGACACAAAAATTAAAAAGTGAGAGCTGGGACATGGATTGTCCCAGCTTTTACTTGATTTCTATGGTTTTATTGACCATGGATGAAAGATCATTAGAGAATGGCTTCATCCAGAGATCTTTGTTTGATGTGACAGCAAGCCTTTGCCACAAATTCATCCATGGAAATTCCCATTTTCACTTTGCCGTCCAGGGTTCGTACCGACAGGGTGTTGCTTTCTTTTTCCTTGTCTCCGATGGTGATGATCAAGGGGATATAATTGACCTGGGCTTCCCTGATTTTCTTTTTCAATGTTTCATTTCTTTTGTCTACTTCAACCCTTATTCTATGGGCTTCCAGGGCTTTTTTGATTTTGTCTGCATATTCTGACAGATCCTGGTTAATGGGTAGCAAAATTGCCTGAACCGGTGTCAGCCATAGGGGAAATTTACCGGCAAAATGTTCCACTAAAATGCCGAAAAAACGCTCCATTGATCCATAGATGACCCGGTGGATCATTATGGGGCGATGCTTTTCATTATCCCGGCCTTTGTAGCTTAAGTCAAAGCGCTCAGGCAGGGCCATATCCAGTTGGATTGTACCGCATTGCCAGGTTCTTCCCAGGGCATCCTTGATATGGATATCAATTTTCGGGCCGTAAAATGCTCCGTCACCTTCATTGATGATATATTCCCGGCCATATTCTTCTAGGGCTGCCTTCAAGCCGTTGGTGGCTTCTTCCCATTGGGCATCTTCGCCTATTGATTTTTTGGGACGGGTGGACAGTTCCAGGTGAAAGGTCAAACCGAATTGTTTGTAGATCCGTTCTGAAAGTTTGAGTACTCCCAAGACTTCCTCTCCGATCTGGTCCGGGGTCATGAAGATATGGGCATCGTCCTGGTGAAATGCCCGGACTCGAAAAAGTCCAGACAGGGCCCCGGACAGTTCGTGCCGGTGGACCAGGCCTACTTCACCAGCCCTCAGGGGAAGATCCCTATAAGAATGGGCCCGGGTCTTGTAAAGAATCATGCCCCCGGGGCAGTTCATGGGCTTAATAGCATATTCTTCCTCGTCAATTACCGAGGTATACATATTTTCCCGGTAGTTTTCCCAGTGACCGCTTTGCTCCCAGAGTTTGCGGTTGAGCATGACAGGAGTTTTGGTTTCCACATATCCTGCCTCCCTGTGTTCATCCCGCCAATAGTCCAGAAGACTATTCCACATATCCATTCCCTTGGCATGGAAAAAAGGCATGCCAGCAGCTTCTTCATGGAAGGAAAAAAGATCCAGCCTGGTTCCAAGTTTTCGATGGTCCCGTTTTTTTGCCTCTTCAATCAAATGGATGTATTTATTGAGTTTCTTTTTATCAAAAAATGATATGCCGTAGAGTCGCTGGAGTTGTTCTCTTGTCTGATCTGCCCGCCAATAAGCTCCGGAGATTTTTAAAAGTTTGAATCCTTTTATCATACCTGTATGGGGGATATGGGGTCCCCGACAAAGATCGATGAATTTTCCATTCTGGTAGAGGGAAATTTCCTGGTCAACCAGTTCATTGATCAGTTCCAGTTTAAAGGGGTTGTCCTTAAAAATTTCCAAAGCCTCTTTCTTGGATACCACCCGGCGTTTAAAACAATTTTTGGCTTTGATGATTTTTTTCATTTCCCCTTCAATGGCACCCAAGTCATCCTTTGAGATTGGAGGCATATCAATATCATAATAAAATCCATCTTCCACCACAGGCCCTATGGTCAGTTTGGCATCGGCGTAAAGGGCAAGGACGGCTTCTGCCATGACATGGGCAGAAGAATGTCGCAAGATATGAAGACCCTCGTCATCATTGGTGGTAATAAAGCTTACCGAGGAATCTTCTTTGATGGGAAGATTTAAATCCTGAAGGTTGTCTTTGATTTTTACAGCCACACAATTTCGTGCAAACCCTTCGGAAATGCCTTGGGCAATCTCCATTCCAGTGGGTGCTTCTTCAAACGTTTTGATCGCATTATCTGGAAATGTTATCTTAATCATCTTATTTTCCATTGTAATTAATTGGTTTTAAATATAAAAATAAGAATTTTAGAAGAAGTGATGTAAACAATCAAGGGAAAAGATGCTGAATTTTAAGTTTATTGAGTCGGATGGGGAGTTGGAAACGGTCTGCGAGGGGCTGAACAGAGAAAAAATAATTGGTGTGGACCTGGAGGCTGACTCCATGCATTGCTTTAAGGAGAAGATCTGTTTGATCCAGATTGCGAGTAAGGATCAGGCCTTTTTGGTGGATCCTTTTTTAATAAATGATTTTTCCCCCTTTGTTACACTTCTTGAAAACCGGGAGATCATTAAGATTTTTCACGGGGCTGATTTTGATGTCAGGAGTCTGGACAGGGAAATGGGGGTTCGCATAGAAAACCTTTTTGATACGGAAATTGCCTGCCGATTTTTAAATGTCCGTGAGCGGGGGCTTGGTGCTTTGTTAAAGGAGCATTTTGATGTATATGTGGACAAAAAATTTCAAAAGGTGGACTGGGCCAGACGTCCTTTAAAAGATGATATGATTGCTTATTCCGTGGGGGATGTGGCCTATTTAATTGAGTTGCATGATCGCATAAAAGAAAGGCTTGAAAAGATTAATCGTCTCTCCTGGGCCCAGGAGGAGTTTGAGGCCCAGGCCAGTGTAAAATACGAATCCAATCATAAATTTCCCCTGTTTAAAAAATTTAAGGGTGCCGGGAAAATGGATAACAGGAGTCTGGCTGTGCTGGAAAATTTGTTACAGGTTCGAATGGAACAGGCTGAAAAAAAAGATCTGCCCTTGTTTAAAATTATGTCCAGCCAATCTCTTTTGTCCCTGGCCACCCTCCATCCCAGGGCTATAGAGACAATGGTTTCCATCAAAGCTCTGAGTAAAAAACAGGCAGATATGTACGGGCATCTGTGCCAGGAAGCCATTGTTGCTGCCTTGGCTTTATCTCCCGGGCAATTACCCTCCTATCCCAAGGTTCGTATGCCCAGAAAAAATCCCAAGGTGTTGGAGCGCATTAATCTTTTGAAAAAAATGCGGGAAAAATTAAGCATCTCCATTGGCATGGAATCTGGATTTTTGATTAATAATAATTTGATTTCGGCCATTGCATTTGCAAATCCCCGCACCCATGCTGCCCTTGAGAATCTGGAAAATATGCGGAACTGGCAGAGGGAAGCCCTGGGAGATGAGATCATTAAAACCCTTGGCTATTGCAACTAAATTGTCTGTAATGAAAAAGGAATATATATGAAACTTAATTTTTCCAAGATGGAAGGCCTTGGCAACGATTTTGTGTTTTTGGATGACCGGGATGGATCGATTGAAGGGGCCATGGGCTATCCTGAGCTTGCCAGAAAATTATGTGACCGGCATTTTGGTATTGGTGGGGATGGAATTATTTTGGTTCGCCAATCAGCGACCCATGATATAAGGTTTGTGATTATCAACTCCGATGGATCGGAACCTGAAATGTGTGGTAATGGGATGCGGTGTTTTGCTAAATATCTTTATGAAAATAAAATATTGACTCAAAAACGCATGCAAATTGAAACCCTTGCCGGAACCGTTATTCCCGAGGTTCTAGTCGATGAGGCTAACACGGTCACATCGGTAACAGTAGATATGGGAATACCTATTTTATCCTGTGGTAAAATTCCTTTTGTTTGTGATCGTGACACTGGTATTGAGGAATTAATCGAGACTAGTGCTGGTAATCAATTTATTACAACTGTTTCCATGGGAAATCCCCATGCTGTAATTTTTGTTCCTGATATTACTGCCGTGGATGTTGAAGGGGTTGGAAGGGCCATTGAAACCCACGAAAGGTTTCCTGAAAACACCAATGTTGAGTTCATTGAAGTGGTCAGTGATAGGGAGCTTAAGATGAAGGTCTGGGAGCGGGGTGCCGGAATTACCCTTGCTTGTGGTACCGGAGCCTGTGCTGCGTTTGTGGCGGCAAATCTTACCAAAAGAGTCCAGGAAAGGGCTGTTATCCACCTGGCTGGAGGAGACCTTGATATTTATTGGGACAAAGAAACCGGCCATATTTTTAAAACCGGACCGGCTACCCAGGTTTTTGACGGCAGTATTTTTATTTGATTGTTTGGGTTAGAGGATTAAAGATTCCGATGCCAGGGAGGCCACTGTATCCACCTTCATGCCCAGTTTAAAATGATTGGACAGCTCTCCTAATTGGCGGTGGCATGAGAGACAGGCCGTGGCCAGATGTTTAAGGCCGCAGGCTTTCATCTGGTCTGCCTTGGGTTTGCCCGTGATCTTCCGTTTTTTTGTGCTGGTGCTATCCTGGAGAATTCCTCCTCCCCCTCCGCAGCAAATTCCGTCTTCCCGGTTGGGGTTAAGTTCTACCGTCTCCTGGCAGCAGAGATCTAAAAGCTGCCTGGGGGCATCATAGCAGCCTGATTTTCTGGCAATATTGCATGGATCATGGTAGGCAATTTTATAGGGATGGATTGATGGATCAAATTTAAGCACCCCTTTTTTTGCATATTCAAGGGTTAGCTCCGGGATACTTTTGACATCAAATTTGGGTTTCCGGCCGATAAGTTCTGGCAGTAGGAATTTGAGTACATGGTATCCATGGCCGCATTCGCTTAATACCAGGGTTTGAATACCTAAGTTTTCTGCCGGTTCCACCACCATGCTGGCAATTTTACGGGCAATTTCATCCCTGCCTACAAAATATCCCCAATTGGTGACATCCGTATGAAAAGAGGACATGGTCCAGGTTTCCTCCATGGCATAAAAGAGTTTTCCCATGGCCGTCAGGTGAAGCAGGTTAATGCCAAGTTCTCGGGGGTTGGGCAGATAGAGAAACTTGGATCCTTTCTTGTCATGGGGGATCGCAGCTTTTGGATCGTTCACTTCATCCACAAACTCTTCAGATACCCACTCGACGGTTTCCACAAATTCTTCTTTGGTCAGTCCGTTGACATCTCCTGTTTCCAGCCGGGACTTGATGCCTTTTTCAATGTCGGTTGGGATCTGGCCGGCGGCAATGCCAAGACTTCTGCCTCTACGAACAATTATGTCCATGGTGATGCCCATGGGGCATCCTTGTGTACATCTATTGCAGATCAGGCAATCCCAGAGCATACCGCTTTCCACAAGTTTATCATCCAGTCCCAGTGCTGCCATGCGGACCATTTGCCGGGGGATGGGGCCGCCTTCTCCATCAAACCAGGTACATCTGGAATTACAGGCACCGCAGGTCAGACATTCAGATATATTGTCTCCCAAAGATAATTGGTTGAGCAGACGGCTTAAGTTTGATTTGGTATCTATTTTTGCATTATCCATCGTTTTTATTCTTCTCCTTTTTACGCCTTGGAAATAATGCGCCAAAATTTATGGGTTTCATTGGCTGCCACAGGTTCCCATCTGATTATGTCCGCCTTTATCCCGGGCATTTTTGCAATGGCGTTTATTGTCGATCTGGCCGTGGTACTGCCTTCCATGGATCGGCAGTTTCCTTCATGGCATCCGCTGATAATGATTTTTGATGCGCCATTGATCAGGCTTTTTAAAATCATGTCGCAGGAGATGCGGCAGGCACAGGGAAGGGTGATAAGTTGTGTTTTTTCCGGAAGCACAATATTTTCTGCGGCCAGGGCGCAAGATCGTTCACAGGCAAAGATCACCACCTGGTCTGTAACTTGATCTGCAATTTGATCATTGGTGAATCCTTGGGATTCAATGGCGTAGGCCGGGCAGTTGGATAGGCATAACTGACATGAAAAACAGGCATTTGCCATGATCTGGGGTCGCATTTTTTCATTGAGAATAATGGCGGAATGGGGGCAGATCCGGTAGCAGGTCAGGCATTTTGCACATTTTTTTTCATCGATGGTTACTTTTGTTTCCTGGTGGGGTGAGTCCAGAGTAGCGAGAGCTGATAAAATTTCCTGGATCTCTGTCTTAAGATCATGGTTATCAATTTCATCATGGCAGGTGCCGGTAAAAAAGATGCCTTTTCTATGGCTTTGGATGAGCCTGTGGCGGACATTGGCTGACTGCAAAAAACCTTCCTGGTCCAGGGGGAGCCGTAAAATTTTTGCAATGGTTTCAAATTTCCCCCGGGCATTGATGCTTTGGGGTAATACCAGGCAGTCACATTCCAGGGCCAGTTCAAAGTTTGGCAGAGTGGCTTCTTTAAGGGTGATATGAAATCCCCGGGCTTGGGGTTGGATTTTAATATCTTCCGGGGTATTGAATCGGAGAAACAGGATGTCTGCGGTTCTGGCCTGGTCATAGTGGCGTTGCCCCAGGGCACCGTGAACCAGCATTTTATTCATTAGAATTGTGATCTCTTTTTTTGCTTTTCTGGCGGCCAGGGCAACGGTGAGCGCTTGGCGGGCCGAGGATTTGAATTCTGGCCCAAAATAATCCAGGAGGATCAGGCTTTTTTCAGGAAGATCCCCGGGGGAGATTTGCGAAAAGGTGTTCAGGTCCATGGCAGTTTGAAATTCACCTTTGCCGGTATTGGGAGTGGAACAGGGTTCCAGGGCTGCAATGACGGCACCGCAGGTGAGATTTTCTTTTTTGCCTCGGCTTTCATAATGGATAGAAAAATTTCCAGCCGTTCCGTCCACAGCCAGAATCTTTGCTCCGGTCAAAGTTGACCTGGGTAATTTTGACCTATTCAATTTTGACCCGGTCAATTTTGATCGGGTCAATTTTATATTGCTCAATGGAGGATTGTCCTGGGCAGGTTTCATATCAAAAGCTTTTGCCGCAGGAGTTGTGCTGAAGATATAAACCGGGTATCCCTTGGCTGCAACTGCCTGGGTAACGATATCGGCCTGGGGACCGTCACCGAGGATTGCCACATTGATGTCAGGTTTTTCGGCAAGGTCCAGATCTTCCAATATTTTTGCCCCGGCAATTTTACCTTCCTGGTTTGAGGTCAGGATATCCTTGGGGCCAGCAGCACAACCGGCAATATAAAGGTCCTTGGAGACAATGGCATCCTTGGTATTGAAAAATCCCCAGTCATTGGGGACGGCTTCCAGGAGGGTGGTGGTTTCGTTCATATCCCTGGCTGATTCCATGCCCACGGACAGGACCACAAGGTCAAATTGTCCGGCTGACCTGGATTGGGTGGTAATATCTTCGGTCACCAGAGTTAATGTATGGGTGTCAGGATCTTCCAGGATTTCGGCCGGGATGCCTTGGACCAGGTTAATCTGCTTGGAAAGTAAATTGAGGGTTTGGCGAATCTCTTTGCCGATGATTTGAAGGTCCATGTAAAATAAAGTGATTTGGGCATCGGGAATGTTATGGACCAATTTTTGGGCCTGGCGCATGGAAATTTTGCAGCAGACCTGGGAGCAATAGTCTTTTTTTAATTTTTTATTTCGTGATCCCACACATTGGATAAAGGCAATTTTTGGGCTTTGGGCGTTTTCCAAAAGGTTGTTTAGCCCTTCTTCTCTGATCAGGGTGTTGAGTTGGGCCGTGGTGATGATATTTTTGTGGTCTTTCCAATGGAGGGAAGTTAATTGGGCTGGATTAAAGGCATCAAAGCCGGTGGCCATGATTACTTTGTCGGCGGTAATGGTTGTGCCAGAAGTCAGGAGGGCTTCAATTCCTTTGCTGGTTTTTTTGAGGGTATCGATCTTTGTCTTCAAATGGGTGGTGAGGTTGTTCTGATCGATCATCTGCCGGGCCATTTCCTGGCTCAGACAGGCCCCGCAGTTTTTGCAGGTATCTGTGGCCATGCAGGCCCATAGGGCGGCTTTCCCACCAAGGTGATCATCTTTTTCCACCAGGTGCACCGATAGATCCTGATTTTTCAGGGAACGGGCGGCAGCCATCCCGGCTACGCCGCCACCCAGGATTAGAATGCTGGGAGATTTTTCTTTCATCTTTTCCTCCAATATATAGAAGAATACCGGTTCAATATTACATGGTGGTTATCCCGTTTCTTAAGAGGGGTTAATTTAGATTACCATGTTTAGGATACAAGGGTTTTCTTATCACACAATTTAATTAAATTAAAAGAATTTAATAACGGCCATAGGCTGTCCAGGGACTTTTGTCGGTTTGTCCACAACAAAACATGAAAGAATCTAATAAGTTAATTGGTTCTTTCATATAAAAGCAATCAGAGATTTGCCGTAAAGATATGGTTTGGCCAGTTGTTAAACTCCGGCCCAGAAGGCCGCTCCCAGGATGGTAAGCACTAAAATCAAGGAGATAGCTTCTATTAACTTTGGTGAAACAACCCGACAAAAGGCCTGGTAACAGGGAAAAAACAAAATACCCCAAAAAATACCTGCCATAAATCCGAAAACATGGGCAGACACATCTGTATTTTCCCCCTGGCTGAACATTCCCATCAAGGTGGCAGCGGCAAATAAAGGGATAAGGCGTTTTAATTGAAAGGGGCGGTGGTGGTTGATCATCTGGTATGCGGCAAGACTACCGGCTGCTCCCATGATGGCCGTGGATGTTCCGATGGACAAAAGGGCATTTTGATGAAAATAGGCATTGATCAGGTTGCCCCAGGTTCCGGAACACAAGAGGAGAAGGGGGCCGGTGCCATATCCTGACAGGCTGATCAGGGGAGCTGCAAAGATGATGATACCGGCCAGGTTCCCCAGTAAATGTTGTCCATTGGAGTGGAGAAAAAGAGCAGTAATAGCTCTGAAGGTTTGTCCCTGGGCCAGGTATAGGGAAGATGCACCAAATTTTAAGATCATCTCCCGGTGGATATTAAATTTAAGGCAGATCAGGTGGATGGCTACCAATAGGGCCATGATGACGTAAGCTGTAGGGACATTAAAAGAGGAGATCTCAATGTTGGAAAGTTTGTTTTTGAGATTGAAAAATTTATTTTCCTGAAAATATTGATCGATACTTTTGACGGCGGCGGCCCTGTGTTCCCGGGGGACCAGGATATCAAACACCAAGATCTGATTGGTTGGAGTCAATCGCTTTTCAACCCGGGTGATAATGCCCTGGGATTCCAGGATGAGCAGGATTAAATCTGCTTTTTTTTGGGGCAGGCTCTTAAAAATTATTTCCATTTCCATGGGGTTCACGTATCCAGTCCAATAAAAATTTTGAATACCCTTTGTTTATACCAATGCCGGGAGAAAATAAAGTATCGGGGATAATTTGATCCAGGGCAAAAGTAAATTGGCCCTGGTTTGGGAGGTCCACCAGGGTGGGTATCTCCTTATTATTTTGAAGGGATATGTTTTTTTTGTATTTTATGATTAAGGGGGGACGTGAATTTTGGATAAAAAAACGCTCGGAAAAAAGGTTATGAATTTTTCCGGGCGTCCATGGAGTATTTAAAAATATTTTATGATGGGTTATTGGTTGCAGTTATTTTTGTGATCTCTGCCATCTCTGCCATCTTTGTCATGTCGGTCGCCCATGTGACTAACATTGAGTTCCGGAGCAATTTTTTTTGCTGCCAGTTGGTAGTCAATGCGCTTGTTTTGCATCTGGCCTTTGAGCTTGATGACTGCCTGGGACAGGGATTTAATTTGGGCTTTGTCCGGGGAGGATGTTTCCATAAGCATGCGCATTTGCTGGTGTTTGACCAGAAGATCGGATCTGGTTTCATAGGTTTCGTCAATAAATTTTTGGTGGAGTGTTTTTAATTGAGTCTTTTGTTCATTGGACAGGTTTTGCCAAGAGTTGTTTTTATGCCCCTGGTCAGAATAGATGCAATCCTTGCTAAAGTTGTGTTTTGTGTCTTTGCCGTGGGTTCCAGCAAATGAATAGGTGGCCATGAGAGATATTGCCAGTAGTGATGTGATGATTATCATTGCTTTTTTCATGGGGTTACTCCTTTTAAAATTTTAATGTATTGATCGTTATTGATCTTCTTGGATATGTTATAGAGCAAGGGGTGTGCCAGTCGGAATATATTTTAATAACTATTTGAAATTACAAATAATTTTTTTGGTAATGGTGTTTCGGGCCATAAGATACTGGGCAGGATATGTATAGTTATTACACGGGTGGATCGGGTGGGTGTGTATAAATTACTCAGGTTATAAAAAAATGAAAATATTTGTATTCCGGCTCATTGTCAGATACTTGAGATCTTTCAATATATAGAGAGTTGGGTTATATGATGGAACTTTTTCTTTTCATGGTCTGTATTTTATGATTTAAAGATTGCCATGGAAATAAAAAAAATCTCTCAATACTCCAATTGGGGTTTATTAAATATATTGGTATTGAACTGATAGTTTTTTGCAGGGAAAAAAATAATTAATAGAGATACAAGCAAGGAGACAATAAATTATGCAGATAATTCGATTTATGAATAGGGCAAATGAACCGGTTTGGGGAACTGCCTATGATGGGCACACCGCAACTGTTTTAGAGGGGGATATTTTTTCAGATTTTACGGATACTGGCCGGCAAGTGGTGGTTCAAAAAATTTTGCCCCCCATTCAACCGGTGGCCATTTTTTGTATCGGCCTTAATTATTTGCTCCATGCCAAGGAGACCGGTTTGCAATTGCCCAAGCATCCTGTGGTTTTTATGAAAAATCCCGGTTCTGTTGCCGCCCATGGGGACTCTATTCAAATTCCTGCTTCCTGTGCAAAAAATCCCGAGGTGGATTACGAGGCCGAGTTGGGGGTGATAATTAAATCTCCTGTTAAAAATGTGTCCGAAGCCCATGCTCTGGATCATGTGTTGGCTTATACCTGTGCCAATGACGTTTCCGCCCGGCGATGGCAGAAACATGCTGGTGGTGGCCAATGGGTAAAGGGAAAAAGCTTTGATACTTTTTGTCCCTTTGGGCCTGTTATGGTTACTCCCGACGAGGTTGGTGATCCCCAAAATTTGGCTGTCAAATGCATTCTAAATGGAAAGATCATGCAGGAAGGCCATACCAGTGATATGATTTTTTCCGTGGCCCAGCTTATCTCTTTTTTGTCCCAGTCCACTACCCTTTTGCCCGGTACTTTGATTTTAACCGGCACCCCTGCAGGTGTTGGTTTTGCTAGAAAACCGCCGGTCTATCTTCTCCCCGGGGATTTAGTGGAAACACAAATTGAAAATATCGGTATTCTGGAAAACAGGGTTGTATCTGAAAAGAGATGATAACCTGGGATCTTGCATAAGAAAACGCCCGGGAAGAATGCTGTTAAACTTTCCGGGCGTTTATGGTGGGATAATAATTTTTGAAGGGTTATTGGCTCTAATCTTCCCTTCCATGTTGGCTGTCTAAGTCACCCATATAAGTAACATTGAGTTTGGGGGCAATTTTCTTGGCTGCAAGTTGGTAATTGACGCGTTTTCTCAGCAGTTTGCCCTGGAGTTTTGTGATTTGACGGACCAGTTTATCAATTTTGGCTTTGTCTGGAGAAGATGTTCTCATGATATTGCGTATTTTTTGGTTTTTGACCGCAAGAGCTGCGTTGATTTCATAGGTTTCATCGATAAATTTTTGCCGGAGTGTTCTGAGTTTATTCTTTTGTTTATTTGAAAGGTTTTGCCAGGTATCGAGTCTATGTCTCAGATTGGGAAAAATTCTGTTCTGGCTAGGGTTGTTTCTCCCATCATGGTAGTATTCTGCCGAAAATGCAGTGGTGGCAAGAAGTGACATTGCCAGTAAAGAAGTTATTAGAAATATTGTTTTTTTCATCGGGTGCTCCGTGTTTAATTGTGTTGATCGTTTTTAATTTGCTTTATAGCAGATTAGCAAAGGATGTGCCAGGCGGGAGATGTTTTAATAAGCATTTGAAATAAATAAATATTTGCTGGATTATAAGTTTCCGGATAGTAGAAAAGGGTGTATAATTATTACCCAGATGGAAGCGCATGTGTGTATAAATTACCCAGGTTCCAGGTGGCTGGATTATTCAACTTATTGATTTTTTAGTTTAATACAACTGGTATTGTTTTTGCAGTTTGTTTTATTTATGTTTAAATTTATGGAAATTCCGGCATGAAGATGGTTAATAAAAAACTACCCCCCTTGATATCTCCTTTTATGATGGCCGGGGTGTTGTTGGTGCTGCTGCCAATTTTTGCCTTCATGACTCTGGATCGGATGGAAAAACAAAAAAATTATACAATGGAGCAGCTTCTGATCAGGGGCACTTCCTTGATCAGAACCTTTGAAGCCGGAACCCGGACCGGGATGTTGACCATGCGATGGGGAGCCCCAAGGATCCAGGCCATGCTGCTGGAAACTTCGATTCAGCCGAATGTTGATTATATCATGATCACCTCAAGCTCGGGGGAAATCCTGGCCGATAGCGATCCTAGTATGGTGGGTAAGCGCTTCGATGCAATGCCGGATATTACTGCTGTTCAAGAGGATACTCTTCTGGTCTCCCATCGAGTAAGGCAGATTGATGGTGATCCTGTTTTTGAGGTCTTTAAGCGTTTTACCCCCCTGGCCAGTGGATTCAGGGGGCGCCATAAACCTTTCCATGGTGGGGACAAAAGACACAAAAAGGAAAAATCTAAAAGTTATGAAGATTCCCAAACCGGAGCAGGAGGGGCTGGGACTTTCCAGGAGTTTTGGCCGGAGTCCTGGAAGGATAAGTCCGACCTTGAATCAAGTTTTTCCGGCATGGACGAGCACTATATATTTGTAGGGCTTTCCATGACCCAGGCAAGCGCTATCCAGCATCAATTGGAGAAACAGACCATTGGTAGGGGAGTGCTCTTTTTTCTCATCGGATGTATTGGCGTGATTTGTCTTTTTGCTTTCCAGGCATATCGGTCTGCCAAGGCTTCTTTGTCCAGTGTAAAAGCATTTTCCGATAACGTGGTCCAGAATATGCCCGCCGGTTTGGTAACCATTGATCAGGCCTACAGGATCACTTCCATGAATAGAGCAGCCAAAACTATTCTTGGGCAGGTGCCTGCAAAACCCTTTCCCCAGATGCTTCAATTGGTTGGTGAAATGGAGAGTCTGGGGGGGACAGTTTCCCGGGAGGTCACCCTCCAAAAGGAGACTCCCCAGGAGTTGCGATTGGATATGACTGCTTCTCCTATTCTGGATAATGAAGAGGGTGTGTTGGGGTTTTTATTTTTGTTCCGGGATCTGACCCAGCTCAAGGAGTTAAAAAAAGAGGTGGAAACCACCCGTCATCTGGCTGCCATTGGTAAGCTTGCAGGAGGTGTGGCCCATGAAATTCGAAACCCCTTAAGTTCCATTAAAGGGTTTGCCACCTATTTTGGCAAGCGCTATGAAAACAATTCCGAGGACAGGGAAACCGCCCAGATAATGGTTCATGAGGTGGAGCGTATCAATCGATCTATTACCCAGCTTCTGGAGTTTGCTAAACCCATGGCAGTGGAGTACAGGTTGGTCAAGATTGAATCTTTAATCTCCCATTCTTTGAAATTGGTCACCCACGATCTGGACAAAAAATCCATCGAAACCATTGTCAATATCCGGACAGATAAGACAACTTTCATGACAGATCCAGATCGAATCAATCAGATTCTGCTTAATCTATATATGAATGCCATCAATGCCATGGACGATGGAGGCAAATTGGTGGTGGATCTATTGAATTCTCCGGATCATGGGGGGATTGAAATTCATGTGACAGATAATGGATGTGGTATTGATAAAAAATATTTGGATGATGTGTTTGACCCATATTTTACTACCCGGCCTGAGGGTACTGGTCTGGGGCTTTCTATTGTCCATAGAATTGTCGAAAACCTGAAAGGCGAAATTCGGGTGGAAAGTAGTAAGAAAAATGGGACTCGTTTTATGATTCGCTTGCCGTCCCTGGTGAAAGCTTCTGGAAAATAGGGTGAAAAAAGGATGAAATATGACCCAAAATAAAATATTGGTGGTGGATGATGATACCGCCCATGCAAGGATGCTCAAAACCCTGATGACAGATTGGGGATACAAAATTTTTCTGGCCGATGATGGTGATGTGGGGGTGGATATGGTCAGAGCGGAAGGCTTTGACATGGTTCTCATGGATATGAAGATGGTAAAAATGTCGGGTATGGAGGCTTTACAGCGCATCCATGAATATAATCCTTCAATGCCTGTAATCATCATGACCGCTTATTCATCTGTGGATACAGCAGTCAAAGCCTTGAAAATCGGAGCCTATGATTATTTGACTAAACCCCTTGATTTTGACAAGCTAAAACTTACAGTGGAGCGGGTTCTCGAGAGATTTTTTTTGAAAACAGAAAATAAGTCCTTGAAAAACAGACTGGAACAGGCCTGCCTTTCCCACGATATTATGGGAAAAAGTCCGGTCATGGCAGCCCTTTTGGATACCATACACATGGTGGCTCCCAGTGAGGCTAATGTGTTGGTAACAGGGGAATCGGGAACAGGTAAGGAATTGGTTTCTTCTGCCCTGCATCATAACAGTCCCCGGAAGGGTCAGGCTTTTATCCGGATTAATTGTGCTGCCATCACAGAAACCCTGTTGGAATCGGAATTGTTCGGCCATGAAAGGGGTGCCTTTACCGGGGCTGATAAAAAAAGAAAGGGAAAATTTCTCCTGGCAGACCGTGGGAGTATTCTTTTGGATGAGATAGGGGAGATGAGCCTGCCCATGCAGGCAAAATTATTGCGGGTGATCCAGGAAAAAGAGTTCACCCCCGTGGGAAGTGACCAGAACATCCGGGTGGATGTCCGGATCATAGCTGCTACCAATCGGAATTTAAAAACCATGGTAGAAGAGAGAAAATTCAGGCAGGATTTGTATTATAGGCTCAATGTGGTGACTATTGATATTCCGCCCCTGGGGCAAAGGCCCGAGGATATTCCTGAGTTAGCCCTTCATTTTTTAAGTGAATTTTCCAAAAAGAATAAACGGGATATCCAGGGGTTTTCTCCCGATGCCATGGATGCTATGATTCGGTACCCATGGCCCGGCAATGTACGAGAATTGATGAATGCGGTTGAACGGGGGGTGGTGCTGGCTAGATCCGATTATATCTGTAAATCCGATCTTTCTTTTATTGTTCCCTTGGATGATCAGCAATCGCTTCCGGGATCTGGTCTTGAAAATATTGCTCTGTCAAAAATTGAGGAAACAGCTATTTTGTCCACCCTGGAATCTGCCAGTGGCAATAAAAGTGAAACGGCCAGGCGCCTGGGAATCACCAGAAAAACTTTGTTGAATAAATTAAAGCAATATGAAAGAGAAAGTTAAAAGATTAAAACCTTTCGATGAGTTTGTTGATCAAAAAAGTGCTCTCCCGCATGGCTTGACCACTGAAGGGCCCGAACCACTGGGCCACATGATTAAATTTGTCAATGAATAATTGTGTGTCATTGGTTTCCAGCATTTCAACATGGCGGCCAAGGGAGAGAATAAACTCTTTTAGCAGGGCACGTCGCTCTTTGGTGGCAAAGATGATTTGGGCATATAAGGCACTGTCTTGGGCAAATAATCGGCCCACCATGCCAAGTTCCAGGCGGTAAATGGGGCTAGAAAATTCCAGGGTTCGTGCAAGTTTTGTCTGGCGTTGGCAGAGGAATTCACCAAAGCAAAAAGTTGCAAAATGGCGTAATGCCTGGACAATTTCCATTATTTCATCATGTTCTTCCGGAGTGGATGTGACAATTACAGCTCCCCAAAGGCCCAGTTGTTCTGTGAACCATTGGCAGGCAGTCTCATCTCTTCCCGGAGTGACTACTATGATCTGTTTATCAAGGCAGGTTAAGGTAGGGCCAAACAGGGGATGAACTCCCAATACAGGGCCCCCATGGCTTGCAAGCATTTTGCTAACCGGTTCTTTTTTTACCGAGGTCAGGTCTGCCAGCAGGGCTGTGGGAGGCAGAAAGGGGGTGATTTTTTCAATGACCTTCCCGGTTCTTTCGATGGGGACACAGACCAGGGCAAGATCGATGTTCCGGCAAAGATTGCGGGCCTCATCCCAGTCATGTTCTGTTAAAATCCTTACTTTATATCCTGATTTTGTAAAAAGACCGGCAAAAAGATTTCCCATCTGGCCGGCACCACCAATAATAAGCACCTTGGCATTGGGTTTTACGCCCTTGTGTTCCATTTTTTGTGTTTGTTCTACCCGTGACTGGCGCAGGATAACCCGGTAAAGATCTTCCATAAAATCAGGATCAAGGCCATTGTTTTGTGATTGGAGGCGCAGTTTTGAAATTAGATTTTCTTCCCTTGCCGGGTGGTATACCGGGATGCTATGGGTTTTTTTCAAGGCCACCACTTTTTCCACCTGCTCCTGGCGTTGGGCAAGCAGGGATAAAATTTTTGCGTCGATGGAATCGATTTTATCCCGCAGAGGAACTATCTGCTCATCAAAGTTTTTATTGTCTTTTTTCATTTTATATGTTCTTTACAAAATTATTCTTAAAGAAAACTAAATTATCACCAAAAGGTATCAATTTCAAGAATGATTGATAAATTTAAACCCACCCAAATTATTAAAAGTTAAAAAATACTATCCATGGACATTAAAACCACCATGGGATGCCTTGCCATATTTGGATCGGCATTCCTTTTCTATCTGGCTACAGTAATCATAAAATGGTCCAGCATGGCAGGGCTTAACATTGATTCCTCTTTATTTACTTTTGCCCGTTTTTTTATAGGCTTTGCAACGGTTCTTCTGATTATGGGACTGGGGCGTCATAAAATCAAGGTTGTCAAAAAACGGCTTCTCTTTGGCCGTGCCCTTGGCAATTGTCTGGCTGTTTATTGTTTTTTCAGGGGGGTTGATCTGACTTCGGTTGCCCAGGCCAATATTTTAAACATGACCTATCCCTTGTTCATTGCCGTGTTTTCATGGTTTCTTTATAAGGATCAGCGGGATATTGTGGCGATTTTGATTGTTTTAGTCGCCTTTGCTGGCGTCTGGCTGATATTGTCCCCGGGAAATATGGCATTTGATTTTAATAGTCTATGGGGCCTGGCTTCCGGTATCAGTGGTGCTGTCGCTATCATGTATCTGAATTTGTCCCGGCGGGTCCACGATACCCATACCACTCTTTTTTTCATGTTTGGTGTGGGCACGGTGATTGTGTTTTGTCTTTTTTACCATCAGATGCGTGTTCCTTCATTGGAGGAATTTAAGTATCTATTCTGGTGTTCAGCCCTTGCTATTGCAGGTCAATATCTTTTGACCATAGGGTTCAAATATGTCACCGCCATTGAAGGGGGAATTATCTCTTCCTCCCGGATTTTGCTGGCGGCCATGCTAGGCCCTTTGATTGCCATGGACCCTTTTTTGTCCTTGTCCGGATGGATCGGTGCCTTTTTAATTTTTGCTGCCAATGTTTATTTGACCGTGAGAAAGGCAAAAAGATAAGATCTGTTCTTGAACCATTGTTTTATGAAGAGTTAAAAGATTTGAATTTAGGTTTCCTCAATTTTTTTTTGGTGTCCAGTGTTGGTATTGTGTTTCAAAAAAAAATATACTACAAGCATGGTTTGACTTTTATATGAAACTCCCGATATAGCAGGAGAGAGTTTCTATCTTTGTTGTGGGCGGAACCCAGGGTTAAATCCCTGCTCCGCCCATGGCGGTTATTTAAATGAGACGGTTTTAATTTATGTTACTTTTATTTTTTTATGTGTTTCTGGCTTTATTTTTTTCATTTTTATGCTCCCTTATGGAAGCAGTTTTTTTAAGTGTTCCCTATTCCTATATTGCTTTGGTTGATAAGGAAAACGGAAAGGAAGGGCGACGGCTTCATAAGCTTAAGACAGATACTGATAAATCTTTGTCGGCTATTCTCAGCCTGAATACCATTGCCCATACCGTTGGGGCTGCTGGTGCCGGTGCCCAGGCAACGGCCGTGTTTGGCAATCAGTATGTGGGGATTATTTCAGCAGTTTTGACCCTGCTGATTCTGGTGGTTTCAGAGATTATACCCAAATCCTTAGGGGTTACCTATTGGCGCAAACTGGTCCGGCCCGTTGCTATTGGCTTGGAATACCTGATTTTGATCATGTTTCCCCTTGTATGGATGTCCAAATATATCACTCAAATATTTGCATCAAAGGCAAAATCGGATGCGTTTTGCAAGGAAGAGTTTACAGCCATGGCCGAACTGGGGGAAAAATCGGGACAGTTGAAAAAGCAGGAGGGGCGTATACTAAGGAGCCTTTTTCGTTTTAATTCACTCCAGGTGGCTGACATCATGACCCCGAGAACCGTGGTTTTTTCCCTGGGGGAAGATATGGATATTCAGGAGGTGGTTCAGACCCATCAGGATATGATTTTTTCTCGTATTCCCGTTTATCGGGAGTCCATCGACAGGATTTCCGGTTATGTGATGAAGGATGAAATTCTTGGGTCATCTTCCCGTGATGAGCATAAAAAAACAATTTCACAATTGAAAAGAAAGATACACAGGGTGTCGGAGACCATGATTCTGCCGGATCTTTTTGATATCCTGATTAACCAGCGGGCCCATCTTTGTGTGGTCAATGATGCCTATGGAGGGACTGCCGGCATAGTCACCATGGAGGATGTGGTGGAAACATTATTGGGGATGGAAATCATGGATGAGCTGGACGTGGTCAAAGATATGAGAGCCCTTGCCAGGTCCCAGTGGCAGGAACGCGTTTCACCCAAATAGTTCTTTAATTAGGGTAATTTAAGTTCCAGGGCACTTTTGTTTTAACTGGTTTTATTTTCTGATTTCGTCAAGACTTATGAATATAAGGGGCAAAATTATGATTGATAATCAGGTTCTCAAAAATAAACTGGAAGGTGTTGATGGTGGGGATTATGGATTATATCAGAGCCTTAAGGGTGAATATGATTTTTTAAATCAGTTTAAATTAATTATTCATCAGATTCCTAAAGATCCCTATGCACCACCCCATATTGGAATTTATCTTATCCAGGTTAAGCGCAATGATGAGAAAATTATTAATTTCGATATCAGTTCCAAGATTCAAGAGATTGCCTTTCGAGATTATTTAGCCCGTAAGTTTCATTCTGCCTGTAAAGAGGTTTCCAAGGGCAAACGAGGAACCGGATTCAGCGGAATCATTACTATCAGTGAGCCCGGCCAGGAAATGTTGGATAGAAATTGTGTAGTGATAGATGATGAAAAGATCGAAGTTCGTTGCTTTATAGGACTACCTGCTCTGGGAAGAAAGATAGTCGTTAAAATTGCCGAAGAGATGCTTTTTAAGGAACTTCCGCAAATTGTTGAATTAGCTTTGTTCCGGGAAAATATTAATATGGAGCAATTGAATCAACATATCAAAACTTGTGAAGATGCTCAATATCTTAGAAACAAACTTGACTCTTTGGGGTTGGTAGCTTTTATAGCAGATGGTTCCATACTGCCAAGGCAATCTGCCACCAGCGATCAACCATTAACCGGCGAATCGGTGATACCTTTTATCTCTCCTGAAAATTTGAGAATCAATGTGCAGTTACCCCATGGGGGTTTGATTTGCGGGATGGGAATTTCCAAAGGAGTTACCCTGATTGTAGGAGGTGGCTATCATGGTAAATCTACGCTTTTAAATGCTTTGGAGCGGGGATGTTATAATCATATTCCCGGTGATGGAAGAGAATATTGCGTTTGTCTTGCTTCTTGCGTAAAGGTAAGAGCTTATAGTGGCAGATCTGTTGTTAAGACCGATATCTCTTTATTTATTAACAATCTGCCTTTTAAGAAAAATACAGCCGAATTTTCAACGCAAAATGCCAGTGGAAGCACTTCCCAGGCAGCCTCCATAATTGAGGCAATGGAAATAGGAGCCTCGGTTTTGTTAATGGATGAAGACACCTGTGCAGCCAATTTTATGATTCGTGACTTAAAAATGCAAAAATTGGTAAAAAAAGAGGATGAACCGATAACCAGCTATATTGATAAAGTAAAACAACTTTATTCGGAAAAGGCAGTTTCAACAATCCTGGTTTTAGGTGGTGTTGGAGATTATTTTGATGTTTCTGATCAAATAATTCAGATGATTAAATATAAACCCGTCGACGTTACCCTCAAAGCCCGGCAAATATGTGGTAAATTTACGGAAAAAAGAATGGGCGAAGACCCGGTTTCTTCTTTTAAAATCAAAGGGCGTATTCCCCTTGGTGAAAGTGTAAATTCCCTTAGTGAATACGCCAGGAAAAGAATTTATGCCAAGGAAGTTCACCGTTTGAATTTTGGTGAAACCATAATTGATTTAACCGACCTGGAGCAGTTGGTTGAGCTTTCACAAACAAAAGCCCTGGGCTATGCCCTTGATTATGCAAAAAAATATATGGATAAAAAATTGACTTTGAAGAAAGTTGTAGATCTGGTAATCCATGATATCGATATACACGGTTTGGATATTTTAAGTGACAGGATATCCGGGGATTTAGCCAGATTTCGTTCCTTTGAATTAGCCTTTACCCTGAATCGACTCAGGGGGTTTAAGGTGTTTTTAAAAAAATAATCGGCTGTTTATCATCAGCCATCTTTTTTATGCATATTGCAAAGCCGGGCGAATTTGTATAGAATATATCTTGATCAGTTTAATTCATAATCAATCCCCTTGGTAAGGGTTGGACGAATAATAGTTAATTCATTGAACAGCATGTGATTTTTAGTGTGATTCAAGATCATGATATATTCCTATTGAAAGGACTATTATATAAGGAGGTCTGGTTATGTCAAAAAATCTGATCGACGATAAGATATCCCCCGATACACTACTTTCATTAAACTATTATTCACCTGCAGATAATATGGAGGGATATAAAACACATCTGCCTTGGAAAAGCCGCCTTGTGGGTGGTTGGGTCAGATCCACTCTACAATGGGAAAATATTTTGAAGGAGGTCAGTGCAAATCCTTCTATCTTTGGTTTTTTCTCCGCTATAGCCCAATGTCAGCAATTTGTGATTGAACAATGGGTTACCGATCCAATCTATCGCCATGCCAGAGATTCTACCCGGGCTGGGAAAACACCGGACATTTTTGTGGAACAGGATGAGAAAATTGAAGAGGCCTATGGGAAGCTTTTATATGATTTTTGTGATATCTGCATGACCGATGGATCTTTTGATAAGAAAAAAACAAAAAAATTATCCACCACGACAAAGGGAAATCAAATTCTTAAAAAATATGTCCGCGATTTTTTCTGGCTTGAATGGCAATATAATTCTTTGGGATTGACTAGGCTAAAAGCGATGAAAGATCTGATGAAGACGGTTCTGATTGTGATCACGGGGAAGGCCTTTAAAAATCAACCGCTGCCCTTTGCCGCCAAAAAACAGCCCGGCAAATCTGCCATACCATTTAATGAATATCTGGAGACAGCACGAATCAGGCTTGAAAATTTATATAATCATAAGGCTTTTAATATACGATCCTTTTCGGAATCAGCCACAAAGGGAAAGCTTGGCTATTCAGATTTTAAAGTTGTACAAGGATCGAGAATGCATACTGTAACTTTAAGACACTATAAGCTGCCGGCCGGGGTTAAGTCCAATGGTAAAGTTTTGTACATGGTCAGTCCATTGATTAACAAGCCGGAAATATTTGATCTGGGTGATGGTAAATCAGTTGTGCAGGGGATGTTGGAAAAGGGATTTAACGTTTATCTTCAGGACCCGGGAGAGCCGGGAGCCAAAGAAAATAATCTGGGGCTTGATTATTATGGTAAGACGATACATGATCAATATATCAGTATAATCAAACAGCGACATCCGGGACAAGAAATTTATGCCATGGGCTATTGTATGGGGGGGACTTTGTTTTTGCCTTATTTAGCAAGACGGGCCCAGGAAAGGTTGAGCCTTGGCAAGGCCATGGACATTCAAAAAGTAGCACTTATGGCCACCCCGGTCAATTTTGATGATGGTAATAGCGGTCATGGTCCCATGCGCAAAGTGATACGACAAGATTATGATGAGGTGCTGATGAAGCAAATGTATGGCCGGGTCAATGTTCCGCCCCAGATTATCAGTGTGGGAATGAATGAAATACAACAAGGTGTGCAATACAGCGTGGCAGCCGGGTTTTACAGCCGGGCATTTTTCCCAGGAGCCATTGACGATTCGGCTCCGTTTCTTTATTGGTTGACCCATGGTACCCGATTTGGCTCAAAGGCACATCGGCAGTGGATCAAATATATTTTCATGGAAAATTGCATCTATCGTCAACAATATATCCTGCCATCTGCGGAATCCCAGTTTGACGGGAAACCTGTGGATATGAATATCTTGAAAAGAGCATCTGTTCAGCTTTTTGATTACAGGGGTGAAAGAGACCCTATTTCACCTGTGGGGTCCTGTGTGTCAAGCGAATTATGGGGGCAGACAGGCAATAAGAATCAATATATGGAAAGGGGGGGGTTAAACCGGACCCTTGAAAAAAATGTGGGACATATTTTTGTGGTCAGCCGGAAATTATTATCCGAGTATCTTGGCAAGGTGAATGAATTTTTTAATGAACAATAGTTGTTTTTTGTAGTAAGTTCTTTATGATGCTTAGAGTTGGGAATGCTTTTTATCAAGAAAGGTATGAAAAAAACGCTTTTGAACTTGAAGATGCATCCATTCTGCCCAACTTGATATCATCGGAAAAGCAAATATAGTCAGGGTCGGGAAACTTACACCGGGACTTGTGTTTATTAAATATGGGGTATAAAATGGCTATTTTGGATAGTTCAAAACTTCGATTTGATGTCGGACAGATCTTGAAAAATCGTCAAGCTGAATTTTTTACTGGAGCCTCTGAGTTTATTTCCCTGGAGAAAAACCAGGGAATGGATTTCATGTCCATCTGGAATAAGGTGATACAGGGTAATGAACTTTTTTTTAAGAATAAAGGTTTAAGGGAAGAGCTTGTTACCTTGCTCAGTTATGAGGAAAAACTTTATCTGGCCGGATTGTTCAGATATTCATTTGATCATTTAGCCACAGTAAGGCAAAAGGATAATGCAATATTAAATAATGTTGCATTGGAAAAGACGATTTTTGCAAAAATTAATGCAGAATGGCAAAGGCCGGAGAGTGGAGAAAAAAACAGAGTTTGTTTGTTCCTGCACGGTGGAGGTTGGATATTAGGATCCTCCTATGATCATCGTTTGTTGAGTGTTTCCATTGCCAAATCTGCTGGAATTCCGGTTTTAAGTATTGATTACCGGCTGGCGCCTGAACACCCATTTCCAGCTTCCCTTGAAGACTGCATAACTGCGTATTTAAAATTGCTTTCCATGGGATATGAACCTGGAAATATTGTGATTGCAGGAGACTCTGCAGGTGGGAATCTGGCCCTTGCGACACTTATTAAGCTCAGAGACGATAAAATTCCACTTCCGGCAGCCGGAATTGTCATGTCTCCTGCCACCGATTTTACCTTCAGCGACAGCTCATTTTTTACCAATGGTAAAACAGATCCTATTTTAGCCGATATCGGTCTGTTCTGGTGGTTTACGGCCTATTCGGCTGGTGTTGATCATTCTGATCCCTTGCTTTCTCCATTATTTGCTAATCTTGAAAAACTTCCTCCTTTGCTCTGCCAGGTCAGTACCTGTGAAATGCTCTACAGTGATTCAATCCGCTTTGTTGAAAAAGCCCGGGCCTCGGGTATCAAAGTTGAACTGGAAACATGGGATGATATGCCCCATGTACATCAGAGTGTTGGATTGGATGTTTTGCCTGAAACCAAGGAAGCCATTCAGGGTATTGGCAGGTTTTTAAAGACTGTGTTTTAGGCATAAGGATTTTAGTCTTTGGATTATTTGTTTGCTGGATTGTCGTTTAATTTGCTTTTTAAATTTTTCTTAATGCTTTGTTTTTTTAGTGTTAAAAAAATATGTAGAGGTTTTAATGAGAAAATTAATATTATTGTTCGGTTTAATTATTCTATCTACAAGTGTATTTGCTGAAAATAGGGTTCTAAAGGCTGATTTCAGGCATCGCCCACCAGAAATGGTAATCGCTGGGGAAAATATATCTGGTCCGTTAAAAGATATTCTTGAAGAAGCTGCCAAAGCGATTGATTACAAAATAAGCTGGGAGGTTGTACCTTTTCCCAGAAGTTTAGAGAGGTTAAAAAATGGGCAAGTTGATATTGTGCCAAGAACAATAAGAAATAAAAAAAGAGAGGAATTTATTAATTATCTGGGACCCATTGGATATCAAAAAAAAGATATTTTGTTTTTGGTTAGAAAAGGCCGGGAAAACTTGATAAATAATTATGAAGATCTTTATAAATTAAGGGTTGGAGTCAAAAGGGGTACGGCTTATTTTGATAAGTTCAATGACGACAATCAGATAAACAGGGTGCTGTCCATGGATGATCATAATATGGCCAAAATGTTTATGGTCAAACGTTTTGATACTATGATCATCCTTGATAAAAATTCAATTGAACAAGCTTTGGCAAAGATAAGTTTTGATGATTATTCCTATGCTATAGTGCTGGTCATATGACTTGATACTTTTGCAAAAATCATGTAGTATGATCGCTCCCGGAGTTTATTTAAAGAGGGGGCGCTGACATGGCTCAAGGCAAAGCACTTACACCGGAAGACAAGAAAGCAATAGTTGCTT
>JAAELK010000506.1 GCA_024226935.1 Desulfobacteraceae bacterium | reverse complement strand
TTAGGGATTTCATTTTGGGAATATCTCATAGATCGTATTGAAAACAAGAACCAAATACCGCTATTGCCAAATCTGATAAAAATGAAGATGGAAGGCCAATTTTCAATATAGTTCCTTCCCTGCACTTATTGAGAAGTTGCGGTAGATAGTCTGATTGGAAAATATGCGAATCTTGACGTTCAAAAGATTGTTGCGGTAAGCCGTACCGAATTTTCAACAACGGCAGCTGAAAAGGCAAAGCAACACAACATCGAACTTATCACACTCGGAGAGGCAAAAGAGGTTGATTGGGAAGATAAACTTGGCCCATCTGCATTCCAGTTCTTCTGTTCTCGAAACCGTCCTATGAGGATCGGCCTAAGATTAAGTAATGTTGATCAACTATGGATTATGTACACCTTCGAAGGTGATCTTGAACCAGGTTGTGATGTAGAGCCTTCTGTCGCACAGTTCTTTTTAGATCTATGGCAAACAGATATGGCCAATCCAGCCGCTCAAAAGATAAAGAAGCATGTTTTTACAAATTGGGATCGTATATCCTCTGAACCAAAGACACCGAGATATTGTGAGATTACAAATAAATTTGATGGCCCAAGGATTATCCACATAGACGGATCTCATTCGATATCTTTTGATGAGATTATCTGGGGAATTGGAACAAAATATACCGCGGAAACTATCTGTCCTAACAATTGGAAGATTGGTGATAAAGCAGTTATAACGGCCTCCGCATTAGACACCCAGGGGAAGCCGGTTCACATCACTCTTGTCACAGACGATACGGGAAAGTTCATAGGAGCAAACGTTGAAACGAACTGACGCCCAATACTCTTTCTAATTCATGATATCAGAAAATATAATTATCTAAAATATACAGCCCTGTTTTTTAAGAATATCGAGAGTCAAACATAACTTGCATTATCTTAGCTCTGATTTTTACCGAAAAATTGTTTCGATTTGTATTGGTATCTTAAAGATTTTATAATATAAAAAAAAATAATATTTTTCAAAAATCTTCAGTAGTGTCCGGTTAGGTTATTGCAAGTAAAACATATTAATTTTATAGATAATATTGTTATTTTATTGTTGACAAATGTGCGCAAAAATTCGGCGCGCCTTGAAAACCAATTTTTCAAGGAGTACCTACATGGCACATA
>JAAELK010000505.1 GCA_024226935.1 Desulfobacteraceae bacterium | reverse complement strand
TTCTATTTTTCTTCCGGCATGGAAGTGATGGTTCCATCCCAGGTATCAACATTTGCATCGGAATCCTCCTCTTGCTCAGAAAACCAGGTTGAGGTCACATTTTTTTGTTCCGTGAAAAAACGTATCCCATCGGTACCCATTGCATGGAGATCACCAAAAAAAGACTGTTTATGACCTGTGAAACCAAAAATTCCGTTGGGAACAGGGATTCCGACATTAACTCCAACCATACCGGCATGGGTACGAGCTGCAAATTGCCTTGCCCAATATCCGTTCTGGGTATAAATAGCTGAACCGTTTGCAAAGGGATTATTATTCATGATGGTGATACCTTCTTCAAAATTTTTCACCCGCTTAACACAAATAACCGGCCCAAAAACTTCTTCTCGCCCAATACTCATCTCTTCTGTGACATGATCAAAAATAGTCGGCCCCACCCAGAAACCATCTTTACACTCTTCAGACACACTTGGATTACGACCATCCAGGATAAGTTTTGCACCTTCTTTTACGCCGGTCTCAATCCAATTATCGATAAAATCCTTATGATCTTTGTTTACAATGGGTCCAAGCCCCGTATCTTTATCATAGGCTTTTCCAAGCTTGGCCTCTTTTGAGTATTTAACCAGAAGTGCAACCAAATCATCGGCAATGGATTCTTCCACACAAATTGCCGGCAAGGCCATGCAGCGGGCACCTGCGCAACCAATGTATGCATTCATTATCCCCTTTGCCGTACGCTTCAATTTACAATCACCCATAACCATTGCATGGTTTTTAGCTTCGGTCAGTGCCTGGACACGCTTACCATTGGCAGCCGCCGTTTTATAAATATGAAGTCCAACCTTTGTTGAACCCACAAAACTAACCCCCACGATGGAAGGATGTTTAAGGAAAATTTCCGCTTCATTTCTGCCGGCGGTAACAATATTTAAGACACCTTCAGGCAGGCCTGCTTCAACCCATAGTTCAGCAATTCTCATTACTGCCTGGGGAACAAAACTTGCGGCCTTGAGGACGAATGTATTTCCAGTTGCAATACAGAGGGGTGCCATCCATCCCATGGGAATCATGGCAGGAAAATTCCATGGTGCAATACCGGCAAAGACACCGACAGATTCATTGAATAAAACCGTGTCATATCCCGATGAAACATCCATGAGGGATTCTCCCTTCAAAAGGTGGGGAATGCCGCAGGCAAATTCAACTACTTCGGTCACTTTCAGCACATCCCCCATTGCTTCATCCCATTTTTTACCTTCCGAGGAAGCCACAATATAGGTCAACTCTTCCAGATGTTTATCAAGGAGAGCCTTCATTTTAAAAAGCACCTGAATTCTTTTGCTTGCAGGGGTGGCTGACCAGGCGGGATATGCCTTGCTTGCAGATAAAATGACGGCTTCCACTTCATCTTTTGTACACTGGGGTGCCAGGTGAGTGACCACCCCGGTTGAAGGATCAAAGCACTCCATATATTTTTTTGTTTTTGACTCAATAAATTTGTTATTCAGAAAGTATTTTATTTTGATTGGCTGGGTTGTCATGATGCATGAACTCCTTGAGTTTAAGTTAGTATCATCCAGAATAAGGCCTGGATAAAATATTTCATTCCATATAATATTGTCAAGTAAAAATTAGAGCAAATATTTCGATTTACAAATTTTTAAAGGTTTTATTATACGAATATAGAAGATCAAATATCCACATTAATCGATCCAACAACAAAAACACCGGGAACATTATCCACAGCTTTTATATAAAAAAAAGAGCCGAATATTGAGAAAAGACACCAGCAAAAAAAAACCTGGGTATGAATATCAGATTGATTTAATCGATGGACGTCTTCCAATCATATCTGCGTTTTACATAATTTAGTATCAAGGATGTTTCCGTTGCAGTAATCCCATCTATTTTATGGATTTTGTGGGAAATAACACGATTAAGCTCATCAATGGATTTGGCATTAAATTCTGCATAAATATCACAGGCACCTGTGGCATGAACAACATACCAGATCTGTTTTATTTTACTTAACTCTTCACTGACATGTTCAATTTTCTTAACATCGACATTTATTTTAAGGATACCGACAATTTCAAACCCGAGTTTTATGGGATTACTCACCGCGACAATCTGAATATATTCTTCTTTAACCAGACGATTTAACCGGCTTCTAACCGTGGCTTCAGAGACCCCAAGTTTCTTGGCAATCATTGTATTGGGCATCCTTCCGTCATCTTGAAGCAGTTCTATTATTCTACAATCGGTCTGATCTATATCTACTCGCACTTAAAACTCCTTTATCCGCACCTTGTAACTTTAAAAAAATTAAAATCTGTATTTTCCAAGGATAATTAATCCCAAACAAACAGGAAAGGCAAGCTATTTTTTCAAGATCATAAAACGAATCCCATTGGTTTATCTATAATAAATAACTATTATAATAAAAAATTAGAAATTCAATTGCTTTTTTTCGATTCTTTTCTTGACACCCCGGATATTTTCCTCTATTTGGTATTTTCATGATAGAATCTTTAAAAAAACTCGGTAATATTCAAAATATGATCTATCTTATTATTCCTAAGTTCCAGCCCATCCCCAAAAGAGATTTTTTCAAAAAAGCAAGCCGTTTAACAACATTCTCAAACCTGATTAACGGAGATTAAAAGCATGAACACTAAAGACAAATATAAAGAATTTGTAAACACAGCATTTATGGCGGCTGTAGAACCTTTGGTCCTGGAAAAAGCCGTCGGCGCAAGCTATTTTGATGAGGACGGCACACAATATCTTGACTGTTTTGCAGGAATATCTGTGGTAAACTCAGGCCACGGTAATAAGGCCATTAATGCAGCAGCCAAAGCCCAGATAGACAAGCTGGTACATTGTTGTTCCTATGTTTACCACGCAAAACCGGTTGCAGATCTAGCCGAAAAGCTTGCTTCCATCACTTCGGGAAGATTGAAAAAAAGTTTTTTCGGTAATGGAGGAGCAGAAGCAATTGAAGGGGCTCTCAGACTAGCAAAGCGCTTTACTGGTAAAAACGAGATCCTTGCACTTACCAATTCTTTCCACGGCCGGACCTATGCCACATTAAGTCTTACTGGAAACTGCAGCAGAAAAAAAGGCGGTGGACCATATATGCCGGGGGTTTCTTTCTCACCCGCCCCCAATTGCTATCGTTGTCCTTTTAAAATTTATGATTCCGAAAAATGTGATATGGCCTGTGCAGATTATCTTGACGAGGTTATCAGATGCCATACATCCGACAATGTCAGCCTCTTTATCGCCGAACCTGTCATGGGAGAAGGCGGGATTATCGTACCCCCTGACAACTATTTCAAAAGAATAAAAGAGATCTTAGATCTCCACAACATTTTATTTATCGCAGATGAAGTCCAGTCAGGATTTGCCAGAACAGGCAAAATGTTTGCCATTGATCATTATGATGTTGAACCGGATATTATGGTTATGGCAAAGGGAATTGCAAATGGATTCCCCTTAAGCTGTTTCATTGCCCGGGATGAAATTGCCGATGCCTTTCAACCTGGAGACCATTTATCAACATTCGGCGGCAATCCTGTTTCATGCGCGGCATCCCTTGCCAATATCGATTTTATGGAGCAAAACAACCTATCGGAACAAAGTAATGAAAAAGGAAGATTTTTAAAAGAGGCATTAAAGGCCATCAAACCAAAAAATGTTCACATGGGAGAGATTCGCGGTAAAGGCCTGATGGTTGGGATCGAACTGGTTGAAGATCTTACCACCAAAGCACCGGCGGCTATTCAGGCAGGTAAAATTCGTAAAGCCATGAGAGAAAAAGGCATATTGATTGGTGTGGGCGGGGGATTCGCCAATGTTCTTCGTATTCAGCCTCCTTTGTCAATCAGCAAAGAAGAGCTGACAATGGTCGTTAATTCCCTCAAAAAGATCCTTGAAAGTTAATTTAAACAAACCTGACTTTCTCCGGATATAATGACCAGAACCGGTTGCCAGTGCAGACATCACAATGGCAACCGGTTTTTTAACTCGAAGGATCTGCCACAATGTCAGTCGTTGACGGCCAAATTATTCTTTGATACGATATCCCGTATATTGTATATAATTCCATTCGATGCTATAATTTCCTGATCACCACGACCCCAACTTGAGGGCAACTTATTGAAACTATTAGATACTCCTTCAATTCTTGTTGTAGATGATTCCAACGTAATCAGGACGACAATCCTGCATGCATTGGGAGGAGAAGGCTTTAAGGTTTTCACTGTCAATGATGGAGTTCAGGCCCTGGAATTACTGCAACACCCGGAGGCTCCGGAAATTGACATTGTGCTGACGGATCTGAACATGCCCAATATGGACGGAGAGACACTTTGTAAAAAAATCAATCAAGATGAACAATTAAGATCCATCCCGGTTATTTTCCTGACATCCCAGGCCAATCAGGAAACAGAATCCCTTATTTTTAAAGCAGGCGCCAGTGATTTTATTGCCAAACCATTTAGCCAGGAACTGCTCATTGCCAGGATATCAGTTCACCTGCAACGCCAGGTATCAAAAAAAGATCTTGAAAAACAAATAGCAAAACAGACCTTTTATTTAAAACAGGCAAAGGAGGAAGCGGAAGCTGCCAATATTGCAAAAAGTGCCTTTCTTGCCAATATGAGCCACGAAATCAGAACCCCCATGAACGGGGTAATCGGCATGGCCGATATTTTACTTGAGACCGAACTTTCCCGGGAACAAGAAGAATATGCAGATGCCATCCGCCACAGTGCAGAAGCATTATTGACCATCATCAACGATATTCTTGATTTTTCCAAGGTTGAAGCCGGTAAAATGGAAATTGAAAATATTAATATTAATCTGGGTAAAGTACTCCACGATATAGGACAGATCATGGCCACCAAGGCCAGGGAGAAAAATATTGAATTGATCTGCATGATCGAAGAGAATGTCCCGATTTTTTTAAAGGGCGACCCCACCCGGCTGAGGCAGATCATCATCAACCTGGTCGGCAATGCCATTAAATTTGTAACCAGGGGAGAAGTTCAACTTAAAGTCTCTCTGGTATCTGAAACCACCAAAAAAGTGATGCTTCGATTTGAAATCATCGATACGGGGATTGGAATTTCTAAAGACCAGACGAAACTATTATTTCAATCCTTTTCCCAGGTGGATGCATCCACTACCCGAAAATACGGGGGCACCGGCCTTGGCCTCACCATCTCCAAACAACTTGTCGAGTTAATGGGAGGGGAAATAGGAGTGAAAAGCCAACTGGGAGAAGGATCCAATTTTTGGTTCACCTCATCCTTTCACAAACAGGCCGGTCTCAGACATAAACCAAGAGATATCCCAAAGAAAATTAAAAGCTTGAAATGCCTGGTGGTGGATGACACAGATTCCTGTCGAAAAATACTGACTCAGCATCTTAGCTCCTTTGGCTGTACAGCAGATCATGCCCAGAACCATACCATGGCCATGGAAAAACTCATGGATGCCCAATTGGAACATACACCTTTTAACACGGTTTTTATTGACTTGGAAATGCCGGGCCTTGACGGCATTTCCATTGCAAAAATGATCCGAAACAATAAGGCTATCAAAACCCCCAAATTAATTCTAATGAGCTATACTGCAAAGCGCCTGGAACCGGAAGCCTTCACAAAAGCCGGATTTGAAACTCAAATTGCAAAACCGGTCTATAAGAATCATGTATTGGACAGCCTTATGCAGGCCCAGAGCATGGAACCCATCCCCAAAAAAACGGTCACCAGATTCAACCTGGAAGAACCCAAAGCCACTTCCCATATAGCTGATACCAAGCTGAACATTCTTCTGGCCGAAGATAACAAGATGAACCAGAAAGTCGCTGTAAATATGTTAAAAAAGCTTGGCCACGAGGTAACCATTGCCCAGAATGGAGAACAAGCCGTTGACCTGTATCAAAAAAACAATTTTCACCTTATCCTCATGGATGGACAAATGCCGGTCATGGACGGGCTTGAAGCCACCCTGACCATCCGGGAACTGGAAAAAGAAACCCCTTCCCCCAAACCCCACATACCCATTATAGCCCTGACCGCCAATGCAATGAAAGGAGACAAGGAAAGGTTTCTGGCATCGGGAATGGATAATTTTATCACCAAACCCATCAAGCGCAAAGCCCTAGAGGATGCAATCCTCCATTCCATGTCCAAAAAGCCATCCAGTCAAACCATCCCGGAAAAGGCTCTTATCATTGATTTGGATGAACTCATCCAGACAATGGGCGGTAATAAGCGCCTGATCAAAGAATGCTTTGATACCTTCTGCGACACCCATAAACAGATGTTAAGTCAAATTAAAAAACAGCTGGATGCCCGGGACTTACCTCCCATGATAAACGCCCTTACCGAGTTTCGTGATTCCATAAAAAACCTTTCGTGCAAACCAATTTTAGATGCGTCTTTCAACCTTGAGCGGGCGGTTATCAGCGCAGATGAGACCACCATGAAAAAAGAATTTGTCAACATGTCCGACGCTTGTAAGCACCTGGAACATTTTATAGTCACCTATTCGGTAAAAAATCTCTTCATGAAATTTTTAATTGTGGATGCTATATTTGAGTCCAGAAAACAATCCCAAAAGATACTTTCAGGGTACGGGGAATGCGATGTAGCCATCAACGGCCTTGAAGCTCTCAATGCATTCGTCAAGGCCCATAGAAAAGATGACCCCTATCATTTAATCTTTCTGGACATTGAGATACAGGGTCTTAATTACCTCCAGGTGATAAAAAAAATCAGACAATGGGAAAGATCCAAGGCGATCTCCTCGTCCCAGAGCATAAAGATTGTCCTTCTTTCGGCAAAGTTCCCTCCCAAGTCTGTCCTGGCCCCCCTGGAACCGGGACACGAAACCTGGATGAAAAAACCTGTTACCCGGGACCGCCTTGCCAAAGCATTCCAGGAGATCTACTATATATAATTTCATTTTACAGTCTAACGTAACGACTTCATAGAATTGAACTTTCTCCTTAAATGACGTCTCTTAAAAAAGATACCTTTATGGTCAAACAACCCATAGGCAAATATCTTCACCCTGTCTGTAATAAGCATCTGAATGATAGCGTACCCCCATACCCCAAGCACCCACCATCCGACTCCAGCTATTTGTATGGCCTGCCATCCAAAGGCACAAAGACAGGATACAAATATTTTTGACAACAGGCTTGACCAAACAAGCCCTTTACCGGGGGCAATTGACCAAAATGGGCCCCGGGTCCTTGAGAGAAAAATTGTAAGATTTCCCGCAATTGCAAGTTCAGCAAAAACAAGCGTCTTCACCTGGTCAGGAGTAAAAGTTATACCTCCCGTCATAAAACCCACTCCCATATTTTTTACAAGATAAAATAAAAGGAATGTAAAAAGAACATTTGTAATACCAAGAACAGTTCCTATGCCGATGACCTTGCGCATGTTCCAGTCTTCAGGCTTTTTTGAATATTTTACATTATCATTGGCAATAGTCATTATTGGAAAGTCATTAAAAACTGCCAGAAGTACGATCATCACCGCGGTAACAGGGTATTCATGGAATGTAAGAATCGCAGCAACTGTAAAAAACAGCACATCCTGGGTTTCCGATATACGATAGATAGCATAGCTTTGCATACGCTGGAAAATTCTCCGGCTTTCTTTTATCGCATCTATAATAACAGAAAGGCCGGGTAGGGTGAAAACAATATCAGCTGCTGATTTCGCAGCATCGGTGGCACCATGAACTGCAATCCCGGTATCGGCTTTTTTCAGGGCAGGCGCATCATTTACACCATCACCTGTCATACCCACTATATTTCCCGCTTTCTGGAGAAGTTCGACGATCTCAAATTTATGCTCAGGAAAAACCTGACTGAATCCATCGGCTTCTTCAACCAATTTTAAGGCTTTTCTGTCCGGAAGGGCCGTAAAATCTTCCGCTTCAAGAATATTGGTGCCAATGTTGACCTGGGCCGCAATATCTTTGGCGATTGCACCGTGATCACCGGTGATCATCTTGACTTTTACACCAAGTTCCTTTGCTGTTTTAATTGTCGTGGCAGAATCATCACGGGGAGGATCGTTCAAATCGATGATTCCGACAAAATGCCATTTGCCGTCTTTATCTGTTTTTGCCACACCAAGAGTTCTGTAACCATGCTCTCCCGCTTCATCAATTACCCTTGTAACTTCTTTTGCAATTTCATCTTTATTATGGGCAAGATCAAGAATGACCTGGGGAGCACCCTTACTGACTTTTATTTCCCCCGCATCTCTCCTGATCACCGATTCCGTCCTTTTTGAAACAGGATCAAATGGATAAAATTTTATGATTTCAAAACTCTTAATTTGTTTTAATAATTCATCATTTTCCTCGGCTTTAACAATTATCGCATTATCAATGGGATCTTGATTTTCTGCCTTTGAAGCAAGAGCTCCATAGAGTTTTATATCATCGTCGGAAAAGTCTGAAAAAGGCATAAAGCCCACAACTGTCAACTCATTTTTAGTGATAGTCCCGGTTTTATCAGAACAGAGAATCTCCATTCCGGCCATCTCCTCAATAGCCACAAGTTTACTGATAATCGCTCCTTTCTTGGATAAAGTCACGGCCCCTACGGCCATGGTGACACTCAAAACAGTAGGCAGTGCTGCGGGTATTGATGCGACAGTAAGAACAAGGCAAAACTGAAGAATGCCTGCGACGGTATCCTTAAAATACCCCCCAAGTCCGAACATAATAATTATGGCAACGAGGACTACATTAAGAGCAATAAGGTAATCTCCTATCTTCACAACAGCCTTCTGGAAATGACTTTTTGTTTCAGTCCGGGCCACAAGACTGGCTGTTCTGCCGAAAAAAGTATTTCCACCGGTCCCGTAAACAAGAGAAACCATCTCCCCTTGTTTTGCAATTGCACCGGAATAGGCAATATCGGAAGAGTATTTTTCCACGGGAAGGGATTCTCCGGTAAGGGCAGCTTCATCAACAAGAAGGTATTCACCATCAAGCAATTTTACGTCCGCTGGAACTATATCTCCTAATCTGATACGTATTATATCGCCCGGCACAAGCTCCCTGGCTTCAATCTTATTCCATTTACCGTCACGCAATACACGTGCAGTTGAAGCAAGGCGTTTTTTCAGTGCTTCAATGGCATTACCCGCCTTGAACTCTTGGAGAAATTCAACACATACATTGATAATCAATAAAAAACCGATGATAGCAACATCTTTCCAGTCTTGATTAATTATACTAAGGATGATAGCCACTTCTATCATCCATGGAATAGGCCCCCAAAAATTTTTCAAAAACTTGATAAAAAGACTTTCTTTTTTTTCCGATATCTCATTGTAGCCGCACTCATTGCGCCTTGCCAAGACTGCTTCAGATGAAAGTCCATTAACCATATCCGATGAAAGCTTTTTAATTAAGTCTTCATTTTTACACGATTTCGCACCATCACAGTCAATTAATACAGCTGCCATGATATTCCTCCTGTAAACTCAATTATCTAAAGATAAGGTAAAACCACTTGCAGAAATAGAAAAAACAACCTATCAGGAAAAAACAACTGGGAAAAATTATCACAGATTTTGGTTTGAGATACAAGAAATTCTTTTTTCTTTATCAAAAAACAGATAGAAGAACCACCTTCAAACTCAACAGAATATAAATACTATTCTATTCACAAAATTCTGCCGGAATCCAAACCATCCTCCCCAGATTTCACTTAAGATGCTGCCTGATAGGAAATATATCGTTATGCCAATATTGACACAACGATTTTATTGTGCTACTCCTCCTCAGTAATCAAATAAATTCTAAAGAGTTAAACAAGAATAACAAAGGATTTATCCATGCCAATAAAACAGTTCTCTTCTTGCCGAAAAAAACATCCAGGTTCCCAAGATACAATTTTGGAAAATCAAATCTAAAAACAGGAGCAAAATTAAAATGCCGGACCACAAAATGCTTATTGACAGCCGGGAGGTCACATTTAAACCGGGCATGACCATACTGGAAGTGGCAAAAAATAACGGGATCAAAATCCCAACCCTTTGCCATTTAAAAGATGCAACACCAACAGGTACTTGCAAAATCTGTGTTGTGGAGGTAAATGGAGAAAAAGATCTTGTGCCGGCATGTAGTACACCCGCCAAAAAGAAAATGACCGTACAAACCAATTCAAAAAGAACCATTAAATCAAGAAGAACAACTATCGAACTCATGATCACTTCCGGGAACCATAATTGCGGGGTTTCAGGCAAATCCAACGGCAATTGGACAGATTTTCAAATGAAGGCGATTCAATATGAAAATTCCGATGAACTTTGCCCGGTCTGGGGCGATTGTAAACTACAGGAACTTGCATACCAATACCAGGCAAAAATGGATAGGTCTGATTCCATCTGGAAATCTGATTCTCCTGAACTTATCAACCCTCTGATCATAAGAGATTTTTCCCGGTGCATAAAGTGCGGAAGATGTGTTCAGGCATGTAATGAAATCCAGGTAAACAAAGCAATCGATTACAGCTACAAAGAAAACGATATAAAAATTATCACCCCGGGGGACAAACCTCTTGTGGATTCCGATTGTGTATTTTGTGGAGAGTGTGTACAGGCTTGCCCGGTTGGAGCCCTTGTGGAAAAAAAATCAAAGGATAAGTGGCGTCCGTTTAACAGTAAAAAGATAAGAACAACCTGCCCTTACTGCGGTGTTGGATGTCAACAACTTTTACATGTATCAAAGGGACAAATTGTCAGGATCACCGGGGTTGAAAAAGCAGAGCCAAACAAGGGCAGACTTTGTGTAAAAGGTCGGTTCGGTTACGATTTCATCTACTCAAAGGAGAGACTTAAAACCCCATTGATAAAAGATAAAGGGCATTTTAGAAAGGCTTCCTGGGATGAAGCCCTTGACCTTGTGGTAAAAAAATTCAAAGAAATAATTGCGGAAGATGGACCTGGAGCACTGGCCGGGGTCAGTTGCGCCAGAAGCATAAACGAAGACTCCTACCAGATGCAAAAACTTTTTAGAAGCGTTTTTAAAACAAATAATATTGATCACTGTGCCCGTACCTGACATGCTCCTACTGTCGCCGGACTGGCGGCATCATTTGGTTCAGGAGCCATGACCAACTCTTTTAGCGAATTTAAAAAAGCAAAAATGTTTCTCATAATTGGCTCCAACATGACACAAGCCCACCCCGTGGCGTCAACCTTTGTAAAAAACAGCGTTCAAAAAGGAGCCAAACTTATTGTTGTAGACCCAAGAAAACACAAACTTACCGACTTTGCTGATATTCATGTCCCCATAAAGGTGGGCAGCGACATTGCTTTTTTAAACAGCTTAATCCATGTAATAATTGATGAAAAACTATACGACAAAGATTTTGTAACCAGCAAAACAGAAAATTTTGAAGAACTCAAACAAAAGGTAAAAGCATATCCCCCTGAAACCTGTGCAAAAATCTGTGGTATAAAAACATCACTTGTTTATGAAGTTGCCAGGGCCCTGGCCAAAGTAAAACCTGTTATGCTTTGTTACACCCTTGGAATAACTGAACACACATGCGGCACAAATAATGTTGTTTCTATTGCAAACCTTCAGATGCTGCTGGGAAATTTAGGTGTAGAATGCGGAGGTGTCAACCCTCTCAGGGGCCAGAATAACGTACAGGGCGCCTGCGATATGGGGGCGCTTCCCAATGTTTTCCCAGGATACCAGACCGTTGTTGACAAAAGCTGCCGGAAAAAATTTGAAACTTTCTGGAAAGTTAAAACTCTTCCTTCAGAAAACGGACTCATGATACCGGAAATGATGGAAGGACTTGTGGATGGGAAAGTCCGTGGTTTTTATATTTTTGGGGAAAACCTTGCCAATACCGAACCGGATATTAAAAAAGTGGAGCATGAACTCTCTTCGGCCCAATTTCTTGTGGTCCAGGATATCTTTTTGAACGAAACCACTGTTTTTGCCGATGTTGTACTGCCGGCAGCCGCATGGAGTGAAAATGATGGTACTTTTACAAACAGTGAACGAAGGGTAAGCCGTGTAAGAACTGCAAGCAAAGCTCCGGGAGAGGCAAAACCCAACTGGTGGATATTCAAGGAAATAGCAAAAAGAATGGGTCATGAATGGAGCTCTTCAAGCGCAAAAGAAATCTGGGACGATGAATGCTCAATTATAGCACCAGCCTTCACTGGTATAAAATATTCCAGAATTGAAGAGGACGGCCTTCAATGGCCATGCAGTGATGAAAACCATATGGGAACAAAATTTCTTCACAAGGATGGATATTTTACAAAGGGAAAAGGCTCTTTTATCCATGTGGACTGGACCCCACCGGCGGAAATTCCAGATAAAAAATACCCCCTTGTACTGAGCACCGGAAGACGACTATATCACTATCATACAAGGACCCAGACCGGTCGCTGCGAAGGCTTGAATGATCTTCTGGGAGAAGAGACTGCAGATATCTCCCTTAAGGATGCAAAAACTTTTAAAATAGATCATGGAGAAACCATCCTGGTCAGCTCAAGACGGGGAAAAGTTGAAGTAAAGGCAAATATCACAGATGAGGTCCCAGAAGGGATGGTATGGATGGCTTTTCATTTCCGTAAAAACAATGCAAACTGGCTTACAAACCCAGCCTTTGACCCCATTACACTCACAGCTGAATATAAAGCCTGCGCGGTACGTATTGACAAACTTTTATAAAAAAAGTTACCCGGCAAAAAGTTATCTCTCCTGCTTTTCAACCATTAATCCCGGGGGAAAAGGACAAGCACTTGATATTTTTCAACTCTTCATGATATGAGCTAAATCACTGTTTTTTAAAAAGAGATTTAACATTAACAATACCATGGATAAAAATGAATACAGATAAAGGATCTGTCCATCTCAAATCAAAAATATGGATAGAAGATGATAACGGAAAAGTAATTTTTGGCCTGGGACGCTTCAAAATTTTAAGTGCCATTGAAAAATACGGCTCAATCAATGCGGCTTCAAAGCAACTTAAAATGGGATACCGCGCAATATGGGGAAAAATCAAAACAACGGAAGAAGCCTTGGGCAAACCTCTTCTTTCAAGAAATACAGGTGGATCAAAGGGTGGGGGATCTCAACTTACACCGGTAGCCAAATCACTTTTAAAAGAATTTAGAAAAGTACACAACCATGTAATAAATAAATCCGATGATTTTTTTGAAGGACAATTTAAAAAACTCTTTAATGAAAATAATGAAAAATAGATTTCACAAAAAACCTAAGGAGCGGTAAAAAATAAACAGATCTGGAGGAATCATCCATATGAAAACAGAAAAAAAAGCACAATCCATTTTCGAAAGACAAAAAAAAGCCTATCTCAAACAACCTTATATTCACTATGAGCAACGGTTGAATATTTTAAAGACAATTGAAAAAATTTTACAAAATAATGATGAAAAGATTTGTGAAGCAATCTGTACCGATTTTGGAAACCGATCCCACCACGAAACAAAAATATTGGAAATAACCAGCAGCGTACTGGGATTAAGATATACACGCAAACAACTAAAAAAATGGATGAAAACTCAAAACCGCCACACCTCCCTGGTATTTTTTGGAGGAAAAAATAAGATCATCCCCCAGGCAAAGGGAATCGTTGGAATTATTACCCCTTGGAACTATCCTTTATTTTTGGCTATTGGCCCTTTAACCAGTGCCGTTGCGGCGGGAAATCGTGTAATGATCAAGCAGGCAGCCCACTCTCAAAATCTATGTCAATTATTGCAAAAAGAATTTTCCAAAGTAATCTCTGAAGATTTAATTGCATTTTTACCCCAGGTCCCCTCAAAAGATTTTTCTTCATTGCCCTTCGACCATTTGATCTTCACCGGTTCACCAGAGGTGGGCAAAACCATAATGAAAACCGCTGCCAATAATTTAACACCCGTCACCCTGGAACTTGGAGGAAAATCACCAACAATTATAGCAAAAGATTTTGATTTAAAAACAGCGGTCAAACGGATAATGTATGCCAAATTGATAAATTCTGGACAAACATGTGTAGCGCCGGACTATATGTTTATTCCAAAAGACAGGGAGGAAGAATTTATTAAAATAGCAAAAGCAATTGTTTTCAAGCGATACCCCGAATTAGAAACCCAGGATTATACAAGCATTATAAATCAAAAAGCATACTCACGCCTCATGGCCACCATCGAAGATGCCAGGGAAAAAAAAGCTGAAATAATCAATTTAATACCGGGAGCCCAGGCAGATGAAAAATTACAAAAAATTTCTCCTACAATTGTCCGATCCGTCAATGAAGAGATGACAATAATGCAAGATGAAATATTTGGCCCACTGCTGCCGGTGATGACCTACCAGTCAGCAGATGAGGTAATTTCCTATATTAATCGCCATGAGCGGCCCTTAGCACTATATGCTTTTTCCAATGATCAAAAATTTTTAAAAAAACTGATAAAAAACACCATGTCCGGTGGGGTTACAATCAATGATTGTGCCATGCATGTAGCCCAGCACGACCTTCCTTTTGGAGGGGTGGGGAACAGCGGGATGGGCCAGTACCACGGTTATGAAGGATTTGTCGAATTTTCAAAACTTCGACCGATATTTAAACAAGCCAGAAAAACCCTGGCCATAACACCTCCCTACGGATTAACATTTGATAGAATTTACAAATTGGTAAAAAAAATAAAATGGCTTGCCTGATCTATGATCAACTCCATCATTGTCATGGCTGCCGCGTTGGAATGCTTCATTTAATGTGATCAATTTTATTTTCCATGTTCAATCCCAGATTGAGCCCTTCAACCCAGGGCAACATCAAGGCTCATCATGACCGTAAAACCTATCATGGTTGCCATGGTTACCATATCGATGTGTGCACAGGTTCGCTGGGATTCGGGGATCAACTCTTCCACCACCACAAAAATCATTGCGCCGGCGGCAAAACAAAGGGCATAGGGCAAAACATCCTGCATATAAAGAACAAAGGCAGCACCGATCACCCCGGCAACAGGTTCCACCATTCCCGAGGCCTGGCCCATCAAAAAACTTTTAGTCCGGCCCATGCCTTCCCGGCGCAATGGCAAAGAGACAGCAGCCCCCTCGGGAAAATTCTGAAGACCGATTCCGATTGCAAGAGCAATGGCACCGCCAATGGTAACCGAAGAAAGATTCGCGGCCACCGCCCCAAAAGCAACTCCAACGGCAAGGCCTTCGGGGATATTGTGCAGAGTAATGGCAAGGACCAGCAAGGTGCTTCGCTGCCATGAGGTCTTGATTCCCTCACTTTGCTCAATTTTTAATCCCGAATGGAGATGGGGCAGAACCAGATCACTCAAACGCATGAAGATCCCACCACCCATAAAACCTATTACTGCGGTCAACCAGGGGATATGACCCATCTCTCCCGCCATTTCTATACCCGGCGCAAGAAGTGACCAGAAACTTGCAGCAATCATAACCCCGGCTGCAAATCCCAGCATGGAATCCATAAATTTTGGGTTCACCTTTTTTGTAAAAAAAACAAGGGCTGCACCTGCCGCTGTTACCCCCCAAGTAAAGAGTGTGGCCAATAACGCCTGGATGACGGGATTAAATTGCTCAATAAAATTGATCACTGGATCTTCCTTTTTTCTCAAAAAACATAATTATTTTTTTTATGGTTACCCAGAATACCACCGATTTGCTTTATTCATCCTCTATTCAAAAAAACTATAGAAAAAAACCAAACTTGTGTCAATCAATTCAAAAATTGTTTACCCATAAATTAACCCCAATATCTATCGACTTGGAATAATTACAATTTATATCTGGGGTAACGCCAGGAAACAAATATCTTCAGACATGGATTACATTTTTTTAATATTTAAAATAAATAGCATCATTAACATTCCCACTTGATGCAATATTATTTTGAAAAATAATATTATAATACTTGACTTATAATCATAACTCTTCTATTATAATCAAATTATGCTAAATGTATTAGCATATAGGTTTCTCTTCCAAGGTATATATTCCCGACAATGAAGTGGTATTATTTCCAAAGTTAGAAACTTGTATTTTTTTATTTTTTTTTAGGAGATTGCCAATATGGCGAACGGTATCGTAAAATGGTTTAACGACTCAAAAGGTTTTGGATTTATTGAACAACAAGACGGTGGAAAAGATGTATTTGTACATCATTCAGGCATCAATACAACAGGTTTCAAATCCCTCAGTGAAGGTGATAGTGTTACATTCGACATTGAAGACGGCCAGAAAGGCCCTGCTGCTACAAATGTAACCGTAGTTTAGTTAACCGTTTTATTTGCTTTACAAAAAAGTTATCTTGATGACTTCAAAAAGCCTTGATCGACACGTCGTTTCAGGGCTTTTTATTTTTTTTAAAAAAAACTTTTCCTCTGTGAGCCTTACCTTCCTCCCCAAGCTATGGTGAGTTCAGCCCCATGGTTTTTACCAAAAGCCTTTGTAATCATTACCACAAGCACAATTAGGCTGGGTTTAACCTGTCACCACTTCGAATACCAAAATAATTCCATGGATTGTCCCATGCAAAAAAATCAGATTCTGAATAGAAATACCCAATACCATTAATTCTTTGGATCAAAACAATCAATTTGATTTCCTATGGCCCTCCGGTCTATGAATACCTCATTTTAATTCTTACCAATGGATAATTTTATGATCAGTGCAGGCATAGATATCGGCTCCAGATCAATTGAATGCGTCATTTTAAATAATGGAAAGATCCGGGAAATGAGAAAAATTGATACCGGATTTGATCCCATCGGTCAAGCAAAACAACTACTCAAAGGTCTGGAATTTGACACCATTTTAGCCACGGGGTATGGAAGAAATCTTTTTGAAATTGAACATGAAGCCACAACAATAACCGAGATAAAAGCCCATGCAAGGGGAGCTGTTTGTTTTTTTCCGGGGGCAATAACCGTATTGGACATTGGAGGACAGGACAGTAAAGTCATAAAACTAAATGAATCGGGAAAGGTTATCCGGTTTGAAATGAATGACAGATGTGCTGCGGGCACCGGCAAGTTCCTTGAAATCATGGCCCAGACCCTGGGATTCAATATCGATACATTCGGCATTGAGGCTGCAAAGGCAAAAAAGGATCTTAAAATCAGCAGCATGTGCACCGTCTTTGCCGAATCGGAAGTAACATCCCTGGTTGCAAAAGGTGAAAACCCCAATGAAATTGCCCGGGGGCTACACATTGCCGTGGTGAAAAGAGCCGTTTCAATGCTTAACCGGGTGTCTTCCCAAGGACCTGTTGTTTTTACCGGAGGGGTGGCAAACAACCCCTTTATCAGAGAGCAGTTGGCCCGGATAACCAAAAGAGAAATCCTGGTACAAAAAACACCGGAAATGAATGGTGCCATTGGTGCAGCACTCATTGCAATGGAACAAAATAAAGGAAAAGAAAAATGAAGCCGGACCTGTTAAAAAAACTTCAGCACATTACCGAACAAAATATTATCGATATAGAGAATCACAAAAAAAACGGCAACCATGCCATTGGTTTTTATTGCCTCTATGCCCCCACAGAACTTGCAGTAGCCGCAAATGCCATTCCCCTGCCCCTGTGCGGCACACGTCAAGCGCCCATTGAAGCAGCAGAAGAAACTCTTCCCAGAAACCTTTGCCCTCTTATCAAAAGCAGCTATGGTTTTGCTGCCACAGATACTTGTCCCTTTTTCAGATTTTCCGATATCATTGTTGCAGACACCACCTGCGACGGGAAAAAGAAAATGTTTGAACTCATGTCAGAGATTAAACCGGTACATGTTTTACAGCTACCTCAACAACAAAATTTTAATCTGTTTCTGGAACCCTGGAAAAACGAAATCAAAAATTTAAAAACCGTAATGGAAGAGACCACAGGCAATAAAATTACCTTAGAAAAAATCAGCAATGCCATAAAATTGTTAAATAGGGAGCGAAGAGCCAAAAAAAGATTAATGGATGTGGCAAAGGCAAAACCCTCTCCTTTAACCGGCACACAGATGGTTGAAATATTATTCAAAACAGGATTTTTTGCCGACAAAGAAACGGGGATTGACCTTATGAATGAAATCAGTGATGAGTGCGAAACACTGATAGAAAGAGGAGATTCCCCCTATACAAAAGAAACACCCCGGATTCTTCTGACCGGCGTACCCATTGGTCTTGGCTCGGACAAGGTGGTAAAAATTCTTGAGGACTCAGGGGCCAGCGTCGTGGCATTTGAAAACTGTAGCGGCTATAAACAGACCTTTCAAGTGGATGAAACCTGTGACCCGATTCTCGCCCTGGCAGAGCAATATCTTTCCATCCCATGCTCGGTTATGAGCCCAAACCACGGACGAATAGAACTTCTTGATGAAATGATCACCAATTTCCAGGTGGATGGTGTTGTGGATCTTACCTGGCAGGCCTGCCACACTTACAATATTGAGGCATTTCAAATAAGAAAATTTGTTAATGATCATTTTCACCTGCCATACCTTCACATTGAAACCGATTACTCGGAATCGGATACTGAACAGCTCCGGGTAAGAATTGAAGCATTTCTTGAAATGATCTGAGTTTAAACAATTTAGGTACTTGTTAGAGCTAAAAATACCGTCCGGGGTGGGGCAGGACCCTGCTCCATCCCGGACGGCATATAAAAATTCAACCAGATCAATATAATCAGAGACTATTGCTTTCTATAAATAGACCTTTAGAAATTTACTTTTTCCGGTGAACTTTTCTCAATTCCAAGTAGCCCTTCTTCCAATTGCCCCGTGCGTCCCTAATATCAATACGCACCCTTCCCTGGTGGGACCACCACACAAGCTGCCTTTCATCTGTATATCTTACTCCTGACCCTGAAATAACACTGGGCAATGTATACTCCTGACCATCGGGCATTACCACTTTGACAAAGGACAAACTTTTATCGGACAACGATCCATATCTTGCTACAAAGATATCGCCATTGTCACTTGTATAATATACCGGCGGTCCCAGATCAATAGTCAGCACCGGCTTAGAAATTGCGTTATCTGCACAAAAAAAAATCACCAATATACTGATAACCAACCCTGCTGTGCACAATTTCATTATTTTAACCTGTTATCGTTGCTTATTCATTGGCGGACTGCAGCATACTATGCAGCAATACATTGGCTCCGGCTTCACAATCTTCCCATTTGGTATCTTCAACTTCCACATGACTTCTCCCCCCTATGCTGGGAACAAAAATCATGGCCGTAGGTGCAATCTGATTCATATAACTTGCATCGTGCCCGGCACCACTGACCATATGAAGAGATGAATATTCCAGGCTGTCAGAGGCATCCAAAATATTTTGTACAAGCTTGCTGTCAAAGGGAGAATGCTCAACCCGCCATGTCTCTTCAATGCGTATGGGGCAGCCCCTTTCTTTGGCAATATCTTCAAAGTCGCATTTTACCAACTCCCAGGCCTTTATGGCAAGCTCATCATCCCAGGACCGCAGATCCACGGTAAAATGCACCTTATCCGGAATAATATTTCGGGAATTTGGTTCATTCTGGAGTTCTCCCACGGTGGCCACAAGATTTCCCCCCATGCGACTAGGAAGTTCATTTACCTTAAGAATCATCTGCGCTGCCGCACAAAGAGCGTCATGGCGGCCTTCCATGGGAGTGGGGCCCACTTGGTTGGCCTCGCCCTCCAGATAGATATCATACCAGTGAAGACATACAATACCCTTGGGAACACCGATGGTTATACCTTTTCTTTCAAGGACCGGTCCCTGTTCGATATGGTATTCATAATAGGCATGGACATCCGATTTTTGCGCCGGGGTTTCGCCTTTATAGCCGATGCGCATCAACTCATCTTCAAACCGCAACCCATTGATATCGGTCCTCCCATAAATCCAGTCCCGGTCAAGGGCATCTGCCCAGACCCCTGAACACTGCATGGCCGGGGCAAATCTTGTCCCTTCTTCATTTGTCCAGACAACAACGGCCATGGGACGTTTGGTTTCAATCTTGTTTTCATGGAGAACCCTCATCACCTCCAGGGCACCCATAACGCCTAGAATACCATCAAACCGCCCTCCCTTGGGCTGGGAATCGATATGGGAACCGCTCATCACCGGCGGCAAATCATTGTCTTTGCCCTTCCGAAAACCAAAAATATTCCCCATTTCATCGATGCGAACTTCAAGATCAATCTGCCTCAACCACTTCACAAACAGATCTCTGGCCTGTTTGTCTTCATCCGACAGAGCCAGGCGCTGGACACCACCATTGGGAGTCGCACCAATTTTTGCCATATCTTCAAGGGTTGATTGCAATCGCTTGCCATTCACTCTTAATTGTTTTGTTTCCATTTTCTTAAATCCTATAATTAAAACTTAAATTAATCAAATTTTTCACTCCTTACAAAGGAGGCTATACAATAAGTGTCTTTCCGATAGTTTTAATCCGCTGGGGATGGGCAAGTCTACATACTGCAACTTCGAAGATTTCCAAAAAAACCACCTCAAACATCTTGTATTAAAACACAATAAAGATCGATTGTAAAAACAATTATTTATGGATAGGTTTTATCAACAACCAGGCCGGCACGGATAGCTCAAAATAGATCGAAACTGCACGCAACCCGAAAATAATACATATGGATAATACGCTATTAAAAACAAATGAAGGAATTAAAATCATATAGGTCGTATAAAATACACATCCGATTAAAATAGGGATAGCATAAAACTCTTTGTTCACCAATAAATTAGGCCGACCGGACAATACATCACGAATAATTCCTCCTCCAATACTGGTAAGAAGGCCCATAATAATTGCAACAGGAGCTGTACATCCCAGAGCAAGGGATTTGTCAATGGCCTGTATACTGAATAACGCCACTCCGAGGGCGTCAAGATAAAGCAATATACGATAGGTATTATTAAAAAACCGGAATACCAAAAAAGTAATTAGAGCAGAGGCCATTGCCACCCAGACATAGGTGAAATCCTCTATCCAGAAAACACTATGATTAAGAGTGATATCTCTAAGTGTCCCACCCCCTAAAGCTGTTATTACACCCAAAACCACAAGCCCAAAGAGATCATGAACTTTTTTGCTGGCTGCAATTACGCCTGTTATAGCAAAAACTGCAATGGCTATTTGCCCGAATATATATTCCAATTTTCTTCCTCAAAAAAAAGTTTCGAAAAATATAATACTTTTTTTATCACTGACAACAAAGATTTATGCCTTTTATTACTTGATACAAAGAAAATACTTGGAAAATCAAAAAAAAGGCAAGAATTATTTACACACAGCAACCTAAATTTTGAGATTAATATTTTTATTGACAAAAAAATAAATTTCCATCCATAATGCGTTTTTTATAATATTTTAAAAGTTTTGAAAGATTTAAAACCTATGAAAATGATCAATAAAGACCTGGCACCCGTGCCCCAGGAAGACAGAAGTTGGGGCGCCCTCAATTATTTCTCCCTTTGGGTAGGAATGGCCGTGTGTATCCCATCCTACATGATGGCATCCGGATTGATTGCTGCGGGAATGGGCCTCATACCGGCCGTACTCTGCGTTCTTCTGGGCAATGCCATAGTTTTAATTCCCATGCTGCTAAACGGAGTGGTGGGGGCCAAATATGGAATACCATATCCAATTTATGCCCGGGCGTCCTTTGGCATTATAGGCTCCAATATCCCTGCCCTGCTCAGGGCAATAGTCGCCTGCGGCTGGTTCGGTATTCAAACTTGGATAGGCGGCACCGCCGTACTGGCATTGATTAAAACCATCTGGCCGGGATTTGTCCAAATCCCCAACATCTTTCCCGGCTTCATGGGTCTTTCCACTGCCGGTTTTATAAGTTTTATGATCTTCTGGGGATTTAATGTGGTGATCATCTTAAAGGGTGTCGACTCGATTAAATTCTTAGAGACTGCTGCCTCCCCCCTATTGCTGATATCGGGAATGGTCTTACTTTTTTGGGCTATTTACAAAACAGGGCAATCAAATACCCTGGTCAATAAGGGTTTTTTCAACGGTCTAAGGGCTATAATTGATCAACCCTCAAAATTTCAAACCAATGCCCAGTTTTGGAAGATTTTCATCCCGGGTCTGACCGGCATGGTTGGTTTTTGGGCAACATTAAGCCTTAATATCCCAGATTTCACCCGTTACGCTAAAAATCAAAAGGGACAATTGTGGGGCCAGGCCCTGGGACTACCCATTACCATGACATTATTTGCCCTGATCGGTATCATGGTCACCAGAGCAACCCAGATCATTTACGGTACAGCTATTTGGGACCCGGTCAAGGTAATCCAACGCTTTGACAGTCCAATGATCGTGTTTATTTCGATGGTAGTGATCGCCATCGCCACCCTTTCGACCAATGTAGCGGCAAATGTCGTAGGTCCGGCCAATGACTTCAGCAATGTCATCCCCACAAAAATCAACTTCAAACTCGGGGGTATGATAACCGCTTTCATTGGAATAATCATCATGCCTTGGAAACTTATTGCCGACCCCCAGGGATACATCTTCGTCTGGCTGATCGGATACTCATCACTCTTGGGGCCTATTGCCGGAATCCTGCTGGTGGATTTTTATATCCTTCGCAAACAAAAACTGCAAGTGGACGACCTTTATATTCAGGGTGGACAATACAGCTATTATCGGGGATTCAATCCCAGGGCGATAGCAGCATTTCTCATTGGAGCCCTCCCCAATCTTCCAGGTTTTCTATCAGAGGTTAAAATATTGTCCAACATTCCCCCGGTATTTGCAAGCATCTATAGCTATGCCTGGTTCGCAGGATTGTTCCTGGCAGGAGTTTCCTATTATTTTTTGATGAAACTAAAATGAATTTCCGATTAAATTTACAGGATATAGCCACAAGTTTTGTGGCTTAGTATAACACAATTTAAAAAAACGATGTCATAACATATATCAATTAAACTTTTGTGATAAAACACTGATTCCTATGATAAATATCTAACCCAGATCTTGATTTTGATATTATATCAAAGTAGAATGTACACCGATGGGTTTTCTATCTTTGATCATTTTTTTCCAAAAAGAAAAAAATCGTATCACAGCCGGTAAATTTTATCGGTATTATAATTATTTCAGATGGATTTTATATGCAAAAAACAACTCTGAAAATTAAGATTTTAATAAGGAATATTTTATGAGTAAACAATATGATTTTAGTCGGGCATTGGCAGAAGCAGACAGGTGTCTGCTTTGCCACGATGCACCATGTTCCAAAGGATGCCCAGCCAATACAGACCCTGGCAAGTTCATCAAAAAATTTAAGATGCAAAATATAAAAGGCGCCATTCGAACCATAAAAGAAAATAACATCCTGGGGGGTGCCTGCGGTGTTTTATGTCCCACGGCCAGACTATGCGAAAAAGAATGTTCCGCCAGCCATCTGGATCGCCCCATAAAAATTGGTAAAATCCAGGAATTTCTTGTCAGACATGGCCGGGAAATTAATTTTAAAGTCTTTGAAAAACCGGAAGTAACCGGCAAAAAAGTGGCAATCATCGGCTCGGGTCCTGCCGGTATAAGCTGTGGAGCTGCCCTTGCCCGAAAAGGATATCAGGTTACCATATTTGAAAAAATGGAGGAACCAGGCGGGGTACTACGATATGGTGTTCCCTCCTATCGCTTCGGTAAAGACTCCCTCAAAAAGGAACTCAAAGATGTTACCGATCTTGGAGTGGAATTTAAATGCAGCCATCCCATTCAAGAAAAAGGTGAGGTCCAAGATCTTCTTTCCAAAGGATTCCAAGCGGTTTTCATTGCAACAGGTCTTTGGGATGCTGCCGATCTCTTTGATAAAAAACCAGCTGGTGTCTATAATTCAGTGGACTTTTTATCCAGCCCCCACACAATTCAATCCGATCTTATTAAAGATCAGGTTGCCGGTAAAAAAGTGGCTGTCATCGGCGGCGGCTCGGTCGCCATGGATTGTGCCGGGTTTGCCCAAACCCTTGGAGCCCAGGATGTTTATCTGATATATAGAAGGTCCTTTAATCAAATGCCAGCAGAACCTGACGAAAAAATTGAATCCCTGGAAAACAATATCCATTTTTTGATCCTCAACCAGCCGAAAGACTATATCACAGACGACACTGGAAAAATAACCGGCATCAAACTTGCCAGAACCCAATTGGCTAAAGCCAAAAAAGATCAAAGAAGAGTCCCCGTAGAGGTTAAAGACTCCCAATGGTCCCTGGATATTGATATTGTTGTAGAAGCCATTGGGAACAAAGCCTTCGAAGATTCAGGCAAAATCTACCCCGGAGTGGACCTCGATGCAAAAAAATTAATTAAAGCCTCACTTGAAGATTGCCGTACCTCCCAGGAAGGCATCTTTGCAGGAGGAGATATCGTCAGGGGCCCATCCCTTGTTGTCAATGCAGTTCAGGATGGGAAAACAGCTGCAAACACCATAGACAGCTACTTGAAACAAAGGAAGGCTTAACATGAATAAAAAAGATATTGATCTATCCATCGATTTTTGCGGCGTCAAATTTAAAAACCCCTTCCTTTTGTCCTCCTCTCCTGTCTCCAACAGTGCTGAAATGGTTGCAAGATCCTTTGAAGCAGGATGGGCCGGGGTAGCATTTAAAACCCTGAACTCGGATACCACCCCCATCATCCATCCCTCTCCTAGAATGAACGGAATCCAGTATGGCAACAAAAAATTGGTGGGCCTTCAAAATGCTGAAATGATCTCTGATCGCCCCCTCAAAGAGAATCTTGCGGATTTTCTGTATTTAAAGAAAAAATATCCAGACCATGTACTCATCTCCAGTATAATGGGATTTTCCAATGATGAGTGGGCTTATCTTGCAAAAGTTTCCGAGGACAATGGAGCTGATATGCTGGAATTAAATTTTTCCTGCCCCCACATGTCCGTAGAAGGAGCCGGGCACCACGTAGGTAAAGCCTTTGATCTCATCGAAAAATTTACCGCCACGGTAAAAAGAGCCGTCTCCATACCGGTAATGGCAAAAATGACTCCAAATATCACGGATATGACAGAACCTGCTCTCTATGCAAAACGAGGGGGAGCAGATGCCATCGCTGCCATAAACACAGTCCTGGGCATTTCCCAGATTGACCTGAACCAATTCACCCCAAAGCCCAATGTATTTGGCCTTGGCACCATCAGCGGCACTTCGGGTCCCGCCATCAAACCCATCGGTTTAAGATTTATCTCGGAGATGGCAAAATGCAAAGAACTGGCCCTGCCCCTGTCCGGCATGGGTGGAATTGAAACCTGGGTGGATGCCCTGGAATATATTCTTTTGGGGGCCTCCACCCTCCAGGTCACCACGGGAATCATCCATTATGGATATGATATTGTGGAGGATCTGATCGAAGGACTCACCGACTTCATGGTTGAAAAGAAGATCACCAAAATTGAAGATCTTGTGGGCCGGGCCCTGACAAATCTTACGACCACGGACAAATTTGATCTGAAAAGACAGGGAAGAGCAGAATACAACCTGGACAAATGTGTGGGATGCGGTCAATGCTATACAGTATGCAAGGATGCTGGCGGATTTGCCCTGGATTGGGATGGGGATAAGAGACAACCTGTCCTGGACAAGGACAAATGCTTAAGCTGCATGATTTGCAGCTTTGTCTGCCCTATTTGTGACATCATCTCCTACAAAGAGATGCCCGATACCTGGAAGCGGCAGGATGCAGTAGTAATGGGCAAAGACCTGGAAGACCAACTTAATTTTCAACCCTTCAAACAACCTATCTAAATTTAGATAGTGCAATTATGATAAACAGGAGAACAAAATGACAATTCTAATAAAAAATGGTTTGATTGTCACTTCCACCAGCAGCTATATTGCAGATGTATATGTTGAAGATGGTAAAATAAAAGCCATCGGTACAAATCTGAATTATTCTGCCAAGACCGTTGTGGATGCCAAAGGTAAATATGTGCTGCCAGGAGCCATTGATCCCCATACCCATCTTGCCATGCCTTTCATGGGAACCCATGCCCAAGATGACTATGAAACCGGCACCATTGCCGCTGCCTGCGGAGGTGTAACCAGCCTGATAGATTTTGATATCCAGCAAAAAGGGGAATCCATCAAACAAGCCCTTGAAAGAAAAAAATCCTGGGCCCATGATAAAGTTGCCATTGATTATTCACTCCATCCCGCCATCACAGACCCCAGGCCCGAAGTCATTGAGGAAATCAAAGATGCCATTTTAGAATATGGAACACCAAGCTTTAAAATCTTCATGGTCTACGATTTCAGAGTAAACGACGCCACCATGATCAAACTGCTTGAAGAAACAAAAAAATATGGGGGGCTGGTGCAGGTCCATGCAGAAAATGTTCATATGATTGATCACCTCAACAAAGAGTTTGAAAAAGCCGGCACCATGACGCCCTACTTTCATGCCAAAAGTCGCCCCAATATCGCCGAAGAAGAAGCAGTTTTCCGGGCTTCAAAAATGGTGGAAATGACCGGTTCCAAAATCTATATTGTCCATCTTTCTTCCAAGGAAGGACTGTCAAAAGTAAAAGAAGCAAGGGAGAAAGGAATCAATGTATTTGCCGAAACCTGCCCCCAATACCTGATTTTAGATGAAGAGCGATATAAGGAGCAAGGCTTTAACGGCGCCAAATATGTCATGTCTCCGCCACTTAGAACCAAAGAAAGTAATCAAGCCCTCTGGGAGGGTATCAATAGAGGAGATATCCAGATCCTTGCAACGGATCACTGTCCCTTTGATATCAAGGGGAAAAAAGATATGAACGGTACAGATGATTACAAAAAAATACCCAATGGCGCCCCGGGAATTGAAACCCTGCTAATGCTAATGCATTCGGAAGGAGTTGTAAAAGGAAAAATCACCCTGGAAAAAATGGTAGATCTGCTGTCAACAGCCACCGCCAAAATGTTCGGCCTTGCGGACAAAGGTGAAATAGTTGTCGGCAAAGATGCCGATATCGTCATCTTTGATCCGGAACAAAAGTTTACCATCACCCAGGAAAAACTTCACATGAATGTGGATTATACTCCCTATGAAGGAATTGAAATTACCGGGATGCCCGTTGAAGTCTATTCCCGGGGTGAAAAAGTGGCCCAATGGCAAAATGATCATGTGGAATTTATCGGGAAAAAAGGCCACGGCAGATTTGTCAAACGCGTGGCATTAACCCATTTTTAATCCCCCTAAAACAAAATTTTACAAAACAAGACCTCCTGAATACCGGAGGTCTTGTTGATCTGATAAAACCCTATCTCTCTATTTTGATCAACCCTTTCAAGCGTTAAAATCGGTTGCCCTCCCATATTAAGCCGACTTCCGGCATCATAATTCCAAATGAAATAAAACTGCATTTTTTAACGGTTTATCCCTTGTTTTCAACTGATACTTCTGGTAGTGCTGAATAGATTCATAAAATTCATGCATAGCTGACTTATAATCCATACGTTTTGTCAGTATCAGGTCTAAACAAAAGGCCTTGGCAACTTCGAATCATATATAAAGGAGATCATTGTGAGACCATTAAAAACTTTATTAATGAGTGTAATCGCACTTTTGCTGATTCCATCAATTAGCTGGGCAGGTGATTATGACTGGATAAAAAATTTTAATATTGAAGCGAAAGCAGACCCTTCTGACCTGAAAACAAGGCTTGAAGCACGTTTCAAAATGGGAACTTTAAAAATTCAAGCAGTACTGGACAATGCAGCCAACCCTGCCGATGCATATATTTTGCTCAGACTCGGGGAGATGTCAGATCAACCAATGGATCATATCATCGCAAAATACAAAGCTGAAAAAAACAAGGGTTGGGGTGCCCTTGCAAAGAGCCTGGGAATAAAGCCGGGATCAAAGGATTTCCATGCCTTAAAACAAGATCAAGATCTCTATGATGATAAGAACAAAGGCAAAAGTAAAAACAAGAACAAAAAACGATTTAAAAAATAGCCGAGTTTTTCTTTGATCCATCTTTTCTAAAAAACAAGGAGGCGAGTATGCAAAAAAATCTTATCGGTTCTTTTCTTATAATAATTTTAATTAGTTTCAGCATATCCCCGGCTTATGGCAACAACAACGTATTTCTCAAATCAATTTTCCCCGACCAAAAAACCTGGGAACAAACCTTCCCGGTTGCCTTTAATAATGCAGCTTGCAATGGTAAAGATATTTTAAGTTTTGATCATCTTTTAACCGCTGCAAAAAAACACCCGGATTTTTTAAACAATAGATCAAAAGAAGATAATGTACGGGAACTATCAGCTTTTTTAGCAAACGTCTCCCAGGAGACAACCGGGGCCGCACCAGGAGTATATAACGGCGGATTGTGCTTTGCCATTGAAACTGAAGCTGGCAGGCAGATAAATTATTGTTATGGCCTGACGGGCGGATGGGACAAGGCACCCCTTTGTGATTTCGGCTATTATGGTCGGGGAGCATTACAAATTAGCAACCCTTTTAATTACCATGAAACAAGCCAAGAAGTTTTCGGTGATGACCGTCTTGTTAATGAACCGGATCTATTACTCGAAGGTGATTTGGCCTGGGAAGCCTCCATCATTTTCTGGATGAAACATATCGGAGGACTAAACAGATCCGACACTTCTGTCCAGGGCACAACAACCTGTCACGATGCTATTGTTAAAAACGATGATTTTGGTAAAACCATTGAAGTGATTAATGGAAATTATGAATGCCAGAATCCAGGTGCAGACTTTCGATTGAGAACAAAGGGACGGGAAGAATATTACAAAAGCTATGTCGCCATGTTTGCAAAACAGCTTAGTCTTTCAATAAAAGTTTCAAAAAATCTCGATTGCTTCAACGGTTCAGTTGATCCACGGCCTGTAGATAAAAAATTTCGTTGCGGAAAAAACTGGTCGGATGCAAATGGCAGATGCGGCACAGACTGCAATGTCGATACAGATTGTCCAAGTGGAGAAAAATGTTTTAATGGAATTGATCCAAAAGTCTGCGAATAATTCCATTACCTGTTTTAGAATTCCACCCCGGTTTTCGATTCTTTTGCAAAATATTTGGTAGCTCTTAAAAGTAACCAGAGATGATGGGAAAAAAAACTCAGCCGAAGTGGTAAACTTAAAAACAGATGGCTTGGAAATTAATGGTCTTCAAAATCTTTTATTTCCCTGGTGAGTCGCCTTAAAGTCCTGCTAAATTCCAAGGAAATATTTCTAAGCATCTTAATGGCAATCTCTGATTCATGGTGACACAATTGATCAAAAGATTCATTGGACAAACAAAGAAGTTCAGAATCCCGATCTGCCCAGGCTCCTGCTGAACGAAACGATTCATCAAGAAGTGCTATTTCCCCGAAACTAACCCCGGGAGAAATAGTGATCAACCGCCTTAATCTGTTATCCTCTTGCACCTTAATTTTAATACTGACAGAGCCTTTAAGTAAAATATACAATTCACGGCTTTTATCCCCTTCAAGAAATATTACCTCGCCCTTTTTAAAGTTGCACCGGATCAGTTTACCCCTTAACAGGTTAATTTGCTTTTCATTAAAATTGCGGGTCAAACTCAATTGATCCAGCGAAATTATTTTATTCAAAAGGGAGAATTTAAACCCGTCCGTAAGCAGATGATCTTCCGCCCTTTCCAGGGCAAGGTCCGTATCTGAAAACAGGCAATGAGCACCTAGTTTTTCCTCGATACCGGAATGTCGGATGAAACCCTGGGAAATCGAGGAATTACCCAGATAAGAAACCAATAAATGCCTATTCTTTTTTTCAAGCCTGGCTTTGAGCTGCACCAGGATATGAACTCCTGTAACATCAATGCCATTAACCCGCTTCATATCGACAATACAATATCTGGCATTTTCCATTACATCTTCAATGGTTCGCGCCAGATTATCCGTTGAGCCAAAAAAAAGCGGGCCACGAAGTTCAAAAACCACAATCAGTTTTCCCTTTTGGTCCAAAATTTCATTATGCTCACTATTTCTCATTTTCCGGGACCGTTTAGCTTCTCCTGTGTACCGACGACGGATAATGGAATTTCCCATTTTTACAATAAATATACCAGAAGCCAGAAAAATACCAATTGCCACTGCCGTAATTACATTGAACCAGAACATTACAATGGTAACAATGATAGACACTGCAAGATTCATGAGAACATCTTTATGCTGTTTAAAAGGCCTTCGAATAAATTGTTTAATAGAACCAAAGGTTTCTCTATCAAAAAGCCCCCATCCGACAAAAATAATAATCCCGGCAATAACCGCTCTTGGAATCAGACCAATCAAGGGACTGGCAAACAGAATAAGCAGAAAAATCATAAAGCTGCACATCATTCCAGAAAATTTTGTCCTGCCACCATTCCTGAAATTTACCAAAGTTCTTACAGTTGACCCGGCACTGGGACTTGAACCAAAAAAAGATCCCAGAATATTGCCAACACCCTGAGCTATTAACTCCCTGTTACTATCATGACGTACACCTAACAAATTATCGGAAATCAGAGAACTCATAAGAGATTCCAAGGAACCAATTATTCCTATCGTTATCCCTGTAATGAGTATTTGGGGAAGAAAAAGTCCCAAATCAATTATATTTAAAACCCTGAACCATTCCATAAAATATTTTGGTGCCGGCAATTGATAACCAATCTTTCCTATGACCGGACCAATTCCAGGATCATTTAAAGAAAACTTCAACACATAATATATCAACACTCCGACAAACAAACCCATAAGTGATGCCGGCATCTGCTTAAAATATTTTTTAACCAGATATATGGTTAATAAACTACATAATCCCACAATAAAATTAAGAGGCTTTAACGAACTAATCCAGACAAATATTTCTGAAAAAGAAAGCCAGGTATTCATCCCCGTAAAAAAACTCATCTGTCCCAAAATCATCAAGATTGCAATTCCATTTATAAAACCGGCCAATACCTGATAAGGAACAAACTTAATAAGAGTTCCGAACCTGAAAACGCCAAAGCAAATCTGAAAAATTCCCCCCAGGCAAACACAAAAAGATGCCAAAGCAACAATGATAATTTCCCGGGACGCCATGGCTTCCGGAACCATACCTGCAAAATTAGAAACAGCATACGCAAGAATAAAAGCAAGAGATGGTTTTGGGCCTGTTATCTGAATACGATTACCACCCAGTAAAGCTGCAAAAAAACCTGGAATAATAGCGGCGTATAATCCTAACAATACTGCCTGGGGAGCAAAGGATAACCCAAGGGGCGCAAAGGCAATAAGACCATACCCTATGGACACAGGGAGGGTTATAATCGCAGCCGACACTGCACCGGACAGATCTCTTTTGTAATTGGAAAAAAGTTTCAATTAAAACCTCACCAATTAGATTTATAATTAAGATTTTATAATTATCAACTCACCAATGATGGATGTCAATCAAAATATCTAGGGTTTTCTCTTATCCCTTAAAATATGGTTTGAAATCACAATGCGTTGGATCTCGCTTGTACCCTCATAGATAGTAAACACCCTGGCATCCCTATAGTAGCGTTCCACATTATAGTCCTTGGTAAATCCATACCCTCCGTGAATCTGGATCGCCCTTGCCGTAACTTTATTCACCATTTCAGAGGCAAATAATTTAGCAATGGAAGCCTGTCTGGTATAGGATTCTCCCCTATCCTTCATGGAGGCCGCCGAAAAAATCAATTGTCTGGCAGCCTCAATCTGGGTATCCATATCTGCTATCTGGAATCGGATAGCCTGATGTTTTGATATGGCTGAGCCAAATTGCTTTCTTGTTTGAGCATATTTTACGGCGGCATCAAAGGCGGCCTGGGCCACCCCCAAAGACTGGGCAGCAATGCCAATGCGGCCACTGTCAAGACCTGCCATGGCAATCTTAAATCCATCTCCTTCCAGTCCCAGAATATTAGCGATCGGCACCCGGCAATTTTCAAATATCAGGTCTGTGGTATCCGAAGCTCGCAACCCCATTTTGTCTTCCAGGTGCCCCACCACAAGGCCACAAGTTTCCTTGGGAACAATGAAACAGGAAATTCCTTTATGTCCTATATTCTCATCGGTCTTTGCCGTTACCAGAACCACACCGGCATTTTCACCAGAAGTGATAAACCGCTTGGTTCCGTTAATCACATAAAAATCTCCATCACGGACAGCCGTTGTGGTCTGACTGAGCGGATCAGAACCGGCATCTGGTTCAGTCAGAGCAAAGGCTCCTATAATCTCTCCTGCGGCCAGAGGGATTAAAAATTCCTGTTTTTGTTCTTTGGTCCCAAATTTATACAAACTTTCACAGACGATGGAATTTTGAACCGACATGACAACAGAGGTTGAAGCACAGGAATAAGCAATTTCCGACAGAGCAAGAACATAAGAAATAGCATCGGCTTCTTCCCCGCCATACTTTTCCGGGATCATCATTCCCATCAAGCCCAATTCCCCCATCTGACGAAAGTTGTCCCTTGGAAACTCTTTTGTCTTATCTCGCTCTGCAGCAGTGGCAGCAATAACCTTTCTGGAAAATTCTCTGACCATATTTTGAATCATCAATTGTTCATCGGTAAGCTTGAATAACATGTACAACTCCTCCAGCATTAAGGGGCATAGACAACCACAATCAACTCCGCATCCGTATTTCCTGTGTTTCTCAAATCATGCTTAATTCCTGAATTAAAATGAAGTGAATCTCCCTGTTTCAAGACATTAATATGATCCCCCACCTGAATTTCCACCCGGCCACACAAAACATGGACAAACTCTTCTCCTTCGTGGAGAAAGCCCACACCATCATGGTTTGAACCTGCATCAACCACAATACGAAATGCTTTTAAGTGCTTGTTTTCAGCCCCGGGAGTCAAAGGGGTATAGGCATAATTATCCGTTCTTTTGGTATAGGCCTGGGATCGTTCTTCTTTAACACCACTTGGCTCCTTGAGCAAAAATTCGGAATCCAGGGCAAGGGTCCTTGAAATCTGAAGCAAGATCCCCACAGAGGGTCGCTGATCACCGCCTTCAATTTTTTTGATAAAGGCCTTTGCTAATCCAGTTTCATTGGCCATGGTATCAAGGCTCATTTTTTTGTCCAGCCTGGCCCGCCTGATTCGTTTACCCAGGGGGATAATTTCTTTTTTTTTAACCATTATATCTCCAATAATTTAAGATCTTCATATTTTTCTTTTAAATGAGCGTAGATTTCTGCTTATAATTTAGGTTAAACAACCCCACAATGCCACTTTTACTTGGCTTATAAAAAATCAGTCAACAACTTCAATCCAATCTTCAGTGTGTTGTTCTTTTCCGTATTGAATACCGGTCAATGCATCGAAAAATTTCATTGATATCTTACCGGAAGTACCATCCCCAATATGAATAGTTTTCTTACCATACCGGATCTCCCCCACGGGAGAAATTACTGCCGCCGTGCCGGACCCGAAAACTTCGGTAAGACTCCCATCTTTATGGGCTAAAAAAAGCTCATCAATACTGATTTGCCGTTCAGACACCTTCATTCCCCATTTTTGTGCCAGAGCAATAACTGAGTACCTGGTTATTCCAGGCAGGATGCTGCCGCTAAGATGGGGGGTTACCAATTCATCATTGATAACAAAAAAGATATTCATGGAACCAACTTCTTCGATATATTTTCTTTCGAGAGCATCAAGCCACATCACCTGGGCATAACCATCTTTTTTCGCCTTTTCCGTAGCGTGGTGACTGGCAGCATAATTTCCTGCGGTTTTAAACTCTCCAACTCCCCCAAGAACCGCCCGGACATGATCCTTGGCAACACAAATTTTTATGGGGTTAAATCCCTCGGAATAGTAGGCACCCACAGGACAAAGAATGATGAAAAACCTGAAGGTAAAAGAAGATCTTACCCCAAGACAGGGATCGGTGGCAATCATTGTGGGACGAATATATAAAGAAGTACCATGGGTTTTGGGAATCCATTTTTCTTCAAGTTTAACCAATTGTTTTAAGGCATCCATCACGGTATCAATATCAAACTCAGGCATGCAAAGTCCCCTGGCAGACCTGTTCATTCGCTTTAAGTTATCCCGGGGCCGGAACAACTGGATTTTATTATCAGGCGTTTTATAAGCTTTCAATCCTTCAAAAATCGCCTGGCCATAATGAAAAACCATGGCAGCCGGAGACATTGCAAAATCACCATAGGGTTCAATGCGTAAATCATACCAGCCCTTATCAACCGAATAGTCCATCACAAACATATGATCGGTGAATGACGTACCAAATCCCAGATCAGCATCCTTTGGCCGACTGCCTGTCTGGATAGTCCTGGTCACTTTTATATCCATGGTTTCCTCCGTCAGGTTTGATTATAGTTAACTTTGTTTACCGAACAATATATGGGCCTGTACAAATTAGTTTGTCAAGAAAATTTTCAACCACCCGGCATCGAAAAAATTCTTGATAAAAATCGACCGATACAAAAAAACCATGGATCGGAATAATAACCCATGTTAAATCATTTACAAAACCATAAAAAAACCTTATTATTTCATATTTTTTTTGTATTAATATAATTAACAAACTCACATAGATGGCATACAAGCCCACGTTTCAAACAAATATAATAAAATCAATCCGATACCTTGGAAATTCTCTATTTGAATATATATTTTCCAAGGAATGAATCAAAAACAAAGGACATTTACAAGCCACAGACAATTCAAACACCCTTATATATTTCTGGTAATATGGTCCAGAAGTTTCTACGAGATACCGTAAATATTTCACTATGAGTAATCCGATATCATTTTTTTAAGATGATTCCCATGACAGGGGTTACTTATACCTTGATGACAAAAAATTTTTATCTTAATTTAAGAATCGGAGGAAAGAACGGAGTATGAACAATCTAAGCATTAAAGGGAAAAAATTTTTCCATAGCTATTTTAAACTCCATGAACACGGAACCAACATAAAAACAGAAGTACTTGCAGGCTTTACAACATTCGTAACAATGGCATACGCTTTACTGGTCATTCCAAACATACTCAAGGTATCCGGAATGAATGGACTTGGACTTATGGGGGATGCCGCCAATGCAATGAACAGCATGAACGATTCGGTGATAGCTGCGGCTTTTGTTGCAATGTGCCTGGTCTCGGCAGCCGGAACATTAATGATGTCCTTATATAGCAATCTGCCCTTTGCAGTGGCACCCGGAATAGGATTAACGGCTTTTTTTTCATACAGCGTATGCTTAAAATTGGGATATACATGGCAGCAGGGATTGGCGGCAGTATCCATTTCAGGAACCCTTTTTATTTTAATAACATTAACCTCATTAAGGGAAAAAATAATCCAATGCCTGCCAGACAATATAAAAAAAGCAATGACAGCCGGAATAGGACTGTTTATTACACTGATTGGACTTAAGAGCGGGGGAATAATTGTCGCTGACCCCAGTACTCTCGTGGGATTCGGAAATTTAACAAATAATAACGTGCTCCTGACAATAATAGGGTTAACCCTCATGTGCATACTTATGGTTAGAAGAGTTAAAGGCGCCATGCTCATTGCCATACTTCTCACTACCATAATCGGCATCCCCATGGGAATCACACATCTAAGCGGAGTTAAGTTTATCAGTGCACCCGCATCAATTGCACCAATATTCATGAAAATGGATTACCATGGACTTTTCTCCCACGAGGGGGCGGGAGTCATCGGAGCTATTACCAGCATTATTATGGTGATCCTCACATTCAGCTTAGTGGATCTTTTTGATACATTGGGAACATTGATTGGAACAGCCCAAAAAGCTGAAATGATCAGACCCGACGGAAGCATAAGAAGCATGAAAAAGGCGTTGCTCACCGATGCGGTATCGACAACATTCGGATCATTCTTCGGAATGACAACAACATCGACATATATAGAATCCACAGCAGGCATAGCGGAAGGTGGAAGAACCGGACTTACTACTCTGGTTGTGGGATCACTTTTTCTAGTGGCCACATTCCTGGGGGGAATCATTGGAATGGTTCCATCACAGGCAACCGCACCTGCACTCATAATGGTGGGGATACTCATGATGGAATCCATAAAGCATGTAGATTTTACAGACCTCACAGAAGCAATACCCGGCTTTCTTACAATAACGCTTATGCCCTTTACATACTCCATCACAAATGGCGTTGCAGCGGGAATGATAAGTTATCCAATCATGAAACTTGCTGTTGGCAAAGGAAAAGAAGTAAACATAATCACCTATATTCTGGCGATTTTATTTATAATAAGATTTGCGGTGATAAAATAAAAAACTTCAACTGACTTGATTCATCAGGCCCGCCTTGCTAAGAAAATCTTTGGAAACAAGCTTGAAACTATTTGATAAAACAAGGATAGGTCGTGGCTCATTTTGTTCACACGACCTGTCCTTATTTTTTATTCGTCTTAGATGACTTCAACCCAATTTTCAGTATCTTCTACTTTTCCGTATTGAATACCGGTCAATTCATCATATAATTTCATCGATATCTTGCCGGAAGTGCCGTCCCCGATATGGATGGTTTTATCACCATAGCAGATCTCTCCCACGGGAGAAATTACCGCTGCCGTACCGGACCCGAATACTTCCGTAAGACTTCCATCCTCGTCGGCAGACAAAATTTCATCAATGCTGATTTTACGTTCCGATACCTTCATCCCCCATTTTTGCGCCAGGGTAATAACGGAGTCCCTGGTGATGCCGGGCAGGATACTGCCGCTGAGATTAGGGGTTACCAGCTCATCATTGATAACAAAAAAGATGTTCATGGCACCGACTTCTTCAATGTATTTCATTTCAAGGGCATCCAGCCACATAACCTGGGCATAACCCTCTTTTTTTGCCTTATCCCCTGCATTAAGACTGGCCGCATAGTTACCAGCAGTCTTAAATTCACCTACTCCCCCGCGAACTGCCCGAACATGATCCTTGGAAACCCAAATTTTTACCGGGTTAAATCCTTCACTATAATAAGCTCCTACGGAACAAAGGATCATAAAAAATTTAAAGGTATAAGAAGCTCTTACCCCAAGGCAGGGATCGGTGGCAACAATGGTAGGACGGATATATAAAGCAGTTCCAAGGGTATCCGGTATCCATTGTTCTTCCAGCTTAACCAATTTTTTCAGAGCATCCACTACAAAATCAATATCCAGTTCAGGAATGCAAAGCCCCTTGGCAGACCGATTCATTCGCTTAAAGTTATCCCGGGGCCGAAACAATTGAATTTTATTATCAGGTGTTTTATAAGCTTTCAGACCTTCAAATATCGCCTGACCATAGTGAAAAACCATGGCCGCAGGAGACATTTCAAAGTTAGCATAGGGTTCAATACGAGGGTCATGCCAGCCCTCATCAACCGAATAATCCATCACAAACATATGGTCGGTAAATGCCGTGCCAAATCCCAGATCGGCATCCGCTGGGCGGACACCTGTCTGGGCGGCCTGGCTTATTTGAATATTCATTATTTCCTCCATTGAGTTTAATTATAATTAACCTTGTTTGGTTAAACTGTATATATGGGACTTTACAAACCGGTTTGTCAAGAAAATTTTGCCGGAGACAAAGCAAGCCCCTCCTAAAAATCTTGATTAAACAAACAATGGATCAACCGCCTTTCCAATGGCAATATTATCAGAAAGATAGGGCAGAGTAACCTGATCCCCGTTGTCATTTTCTTCATTGTATGCCGTGGCTACTTCGATGGCATTTTCATTTCCTGCCCAGTTTCTTCTGGCAACTCCGCCCATGACATCCCAGAGCATGGCAGATTGTATGATTTGATCTACCCTATCACTGCCATCCAACACCAGACCAAAACCGCCATTGATAGCTTTACCAATGCCGGTGCCCCCACCATTATGCAAAGCTACCATGGTCATTCCCCTGGCTGCATTACCAGCAAAACAATGGGTGGCCATGTCTGCGCACACATTACTGCCATCATAAATATTGGCAGTTTCTCTGAAGGGGGAATCGGTTCCGCCGGGATCGTGGTGATCCCGACCCAGCATAATGGGAGCGGATACTTCCTTGTTTCTCACCATTTCATTAAACTTTAGAGCAATGGAAACCCTTCCTATAGCGTCCTGATAAAGAATCCTGGCTTGACTACCCACCACCAGTTTATTTTTCTTTGCATCCCTGATCCAGATATAATTATCCCTGTCTTCGGGACGTCTTTTAGGATCAATACAGTCCATGGCAGCCTGATCCGTCTTATCAAGATCCTGGGGGTCACAGCTGAGACAAACCCAGCGGAAGGGCCCATAGCCATAATCAAAAATAGGCCCCATGATATCCTCAAAATAGGAAGGATAGACAAAACCATCTTTGGCATCCACTCCGTTTTTGACAACTTCTATGACACCGGCATCAAAAACCGCCTTGAGAAAGGCATTTCCATAATCGAAAAAATAGGTACCCTTAGCTGCCATGGCCTCAATCACACAATAATGCTTTTTAAGACTCTCATCCACCAGACCCTTAAATTTTGCCCGGTCAGAGGTTAACAATCTGGTTCTTTCTTCAAAGCTAATACCGCAAGGACAATAACCTCCGTCGTAGGCCACGTGGCAGGATGTCTGATCAGACAACAGATCCACTTTCAAATCCTTCCCGTTGAGAAATTCGATGAGATCCACCACATTACCATGGTAAGCAATAGAGGTGTTTTGCTTTGCTGACTTTGCTGATTTTGCCGTGGCATAGACTGTTTCAAGATCATCGGAAACCACATCAACCCACCCCTGGCTATGGCGGGTCTTAATACGAGAATAATCTACCTCCGCCGTGATGGAGACTGCTCCTGCAATTTTAGCAGCCTTGGGCTGGGCTCCACTCATACCGCCGAGACCGGATGTTACAAATAACAAACCGGCAAGATCATCACCTGGTTGAACTCCGCACATTTTACGGCCGGCATTTAAAAGAGTGTTATAAGTGCCGTGGACAATCCCCTGGGGACCAATATACATCCATCCGCCAGCTGTCATCTGACCATAGGAAGAAACCCCCATCTGGGCAGCAATTTCCCAGTCATCCGGATTATCATAAAGTCCTACCATAAGCCCATTGGTAATGATCACCCTGGGGTTGTCAGGAGAAGACTTAAAAAGTCCCAGGGGGTGTCCGGACTGCATCACCAAAGTCTGGTCACAGGTCATAACCTCCAGGTATTTTTTAATCAGAACATATTGCATCCAATTTTGACATACACTGCCTGTTTCTCCATAGGTCACCAGTTCATAGGGGTATAAGGCCACATCAAGATCCAGGTTATTATCGATCATCACCTGGATGGCCTTGGCCTCTTCACAAACTCCCTTATATTCATGGATGGGTTTGGCTGCAATATCACCTGCGGGGCGAAACCGATAGCCGTAAATCCTGCCATGGGTCGTGAGTTCCTCTAAAAACTCTGGAATCAAAAGTTCATGAAGAGATTGGGGTATGTAACGCAAAGCATTTTTCAAAGCCGTTGCAGTCTGGTTCCGACTCAGGCGAAACCCTCTGTCCGGCGCACGCCTGATACCCTCTTTAAATATTGTCTTGGGGGGCAGTTCATCGGCAAGACAAACCTTCCTGGATTCTTGTACATTTTTTACTGACACCATTTTAATACTCCTTATCGTCAAATGATTCATTTGATACGAAAATAAACGCTCAATGAAAGCATGATAGGGTTGCAGGTCAACTTGTATATACAAGCTTATACCAGCACCCTGACCCCGGTGTCAAGTTCTTTAAACATCACAAATCCACAGACAGGGGAACAAAAGGAAATACAAGAAAAAATCTTCAACAAAAAAGATAATTTATTGTATTATGAGTAAAGGACATACAATTATTACAATGTTTTTTTATCATCCAGCAGAACTTCGATCTTCTTTATAATCTTAGCCGCATCACCGGTGACAACAAAATCTATCTCGGCCAGGGCTTTGGCCATCTGAATGGCCGCCAACCTTTGTTCAGGACTCTTTATCAATTTAGGAATGGCATCGATAGCCCGTTGTTCATCAAAATTTATAAGCCTCATCTGCTCATGCATCTTCTCTTTCATATCAACTTCACTTGTGTTGGTCATTATATTATGGCTGACAACAAGCTTACGTATATATTCGAGTTCTTCCTGCTCAATGGAGTATTCCTCTTTCATCAGAAGGGCCATCAAACGAAAGATACCCTTGACAAAACCACCTTTTTCCATGGCATCAAGCATTTTTTGTTCATTCTCCTTTTTATTCTTATCTCTTATTTTCCTCTTCATTATCTTTTCTTTAGCCATGGTCTTTACAATACTGTTTTCAAAAATATCATAAAGAGAAGGGTTACCATAAATATTTCTAAAGCAAAACTCCTGTAGATCGTCCCTGAAATCTCGAAAATCATCAAGCATTCCTATCCAAATTTTTGAGTTATTTTTTTCCAGGGGGAAAAATAAATTATCCTTGGAAACCTCTCGGCGGTTATCCTTTATCACCGGAGCCCAAAGCTTAAATGGAACCATCCAGGGATTTTTATCGGAAAAAGTATAGCATGCCAAGCGAAGGGGATTAACCTGCCTCAATCCTTCGGCAAAAAAATCGGTGACACAAAACTTTACCCAGGGACTTACAAAGCTTTGATAACATTTATCGTTAAAATCCGACACCGCTGCTACCACACGAAAATCCTCTTCGTTTAGCTGGCCATCGTCCAGGGCTAGGATATCGGCCATTTTCCGTTCCTCAAATGTGACTTTGTAGTCTCCTTCAATGGATGTTTTTGCCTCAGCAATCACCATCTCATAAAGACCCGGGTTAAGATACTCCATTAAGTCTATACTGCTGATGATCTCGTGATGCTCTTTTTTCGAAACTTTACTCGATACAAAGATTCCAAGATGGCCTATTGTATCGTGGAGAAGATATACCACAACCTGATTTTTACGTTTAAGCTCCTCCACTGACCCCCACACCTTAAAGATCCAATTAAAAGCCTGTTGAGGAGGTGTAATATTGTCACCGCTGGAGGCAAACAAAAGAACTGGGTCCTCAATATTTTTCAAGTCGATTATCGTCTCTGAATCCAGTTCCAGCAAACCTTGTTCAAGTCGGTTACCCACAAAGAGGTTACCCACTATAAAACGGATCTCCTCTTTGGTCATATAATAGTAACCATTCCACCATCGCTCAAATTCAAGGTAGCGTTTCTCCTCGGTATCCACCTTGGAATAAAGGTTATATTGTTTAGTCCATAAAGTATTTGCAGGATTTAAGTCTTCAAACCCAGACACAAGATTTGCCCCGTCAAATTTTCCACCACCCAGATCACTCCAGAGAGAAGCCATCCAGGTTCCTCCGACAAGCCCCCCCTTATAACGCATGGGGTTTTCACCTTCAACGCCGGCCCAATAGGAAAGGGGAGAACCGTTAAACACAAGGGGACCTATGATATCCGGCCGATCGGCTCCAATCAGGGCCGATGCCCAGCCACCCTGACAATTACCAATGAGAGCCGGTTTATCTGCATCCGGATGAAGGCGGTTTATTTCCTGGATGAACCGAATCTGACAGCGCTGAACATCGGCCATGGTCTGGCCGGGTTCAGGATCGGGAAAGAAAAGGAAAAAATAAACGGGATGACCCAAAGTCAGTGCGACACCGATCTCAGAATCCCTTTTAGAACCACCAATCCCAGGACCGTGACCAGCCCTTGGATCGATGATCACAATGGGGCGGCGCTTTGATTTGCTCACCCGGGTCAGTTCTTCCACCTGAACAACTTTACGATTTTCGTTGTCCTGTTTTTTAAATACCGCCTGTTTCCTGCGATCTATAATCTTGACCAGGGCAAAGTTAACAGGTATGTCAAATTCCCTTCCGTCCATGACAATTTTGTAATCAAAGGTAAGAACCGGCGGATTATTCCTGGCAATCTGTTCATGATAAATGTTTCCCCGCTTTCTTAAGATATCCATGAACAAGATTGATCGCTGCCATACGTCATCAAGGTATTCCCAGGCATTATTGAAAATGCCGACCCCGAAAAGCTCTGCAATAGATTGCTGTTGCTCCATCATCTTTTCCCCCGTGTAATCCTGATATTGGGTGAAATTACAATTTAAGTACCCCCATCCTTTTGTCCCGAAACATCTGATGTCGAATTGGAAAGATCAAAACTCTTGAATATTTTTTCCGTCAGATTTGAAAATTCTGTTCCCATTTCCATATAAGTAGTTAATTGCTCATCCATTTTTTTCCTGAATAACAGATAATTTTCTATGCTCTTTTCAAGATAGTTTTCAAAAAAATCATGGAGATCATTCTCTCCAAATTGTATAATTATATGAAGTAACGAAACAGGCAAAAGAGCATTGGCATCTTTGGCCTTATTCATCAAAATCTGGGTTAAAACAAAGGAGGTCACGTCCGCACCTGTTTTAATATCCAACACCTCTACCTTCTCCCCGCTTCTTATGAGATCTGCCAGATCCATCAACGAAATATAAGTGCTTTTTTTCGTATCGTATAACCGTCGGTTGGGATATTTTTTAATATATCTTTTAATGGGTATATTTTCCTTTTAAGATTTGAATTAAATATATGTTATAGTGCAGCATCTTAAATGTCAACATATTGAGTATTACCTATATCAAACATTTTTTTTATTTGTGCAGTGCAACATTTTTTTGTTGACAAATATTTTTCCCATGTTTATTCTTAGCGGCGTAATACAGTGTGGGATTCCCCCACCTATTTCTTTAAAATCGAAAGGAGAAGAATCATGGAACACCAGAAAATCTTTGGACAAATGATCAATTTTCAGAAAACTGCTTTTACCAATACTTTTGATGCAGTCGTAGGCCTTCAAGAGCAAGGGGAAAAACTTTTAAGTGCCTCCCTGGAACAAAACCAGTTAATCCCCAAGGACCAAAAAAAAATTATGTCCGACTGGACAGAAACATATAAGACCAACAGACAAAATTTAAAAGAAGCTGTTGATGCTAATTTTGAAATGCTCCAAGGTCTTGTTGGAAAAGATGGAACAAAACCGACCCCAAAGGGAAAACACAGTTAAATTAATTAAATTTTAAAATGCCGGTGGGAATTATCCCCCGGCATTTTTAGTTGTTCTGGCAGGAGAAATTAAAATGAATCAATGGAATTCAGGAATAAAACTTTTTGCTTTTAAAGAACAGATAAACTATCTGATGTCACATATGAAGTTTTCTGTAAACCAGTCAAATGCAGTTGCAAATTTATTTACCTCCATCTCACAATATAATACCGATTTTATTTTCCCATTTTTAGTTTCCACTGAATATTTCAGAGATATTGAAATAGAAAGGATTATAAACGAACCTCCCTTGGACAGCTACAATTCGTATATGGAGCTTTTAAAATTCAATCTTGATCTTTATTCAAAAATGGCCTCGGGAAGCATGAACGCCCTTAATGAATATAACGAAAAAGAATTAATTACAGGCTTTCAATCCCTGTATAAAAAAATATTTGATCCCGGTGACGAATCCTACGATGAATTTCTCAAGCGTCAATCAGAGATGTTACATGTTTTAGCATCGCTTTATCCCCAAGCTATTTTGGATATAGAACCTGAGTTTGGATTTCACTTTGAAAAAAATAAAAATATTAAAATTGCAGAAACAGATCGATTTTTTCTATATCAGATAATGCCGACAGATAAGAAAATCAAAATTGATAACAGCTGCAAACCAGTGCTCATGCTTCCTCCCTACGTTCTTGGACCTAATGTCCTTGCCTTCCTTCCCAGGGAAAATAAAAGTTATGCTCATTTTTTTGCAAACATGGGTATTCCAACCTATATACGTATCAATAAAGACATTCATACGACCCCGGCATTTCAGGTTCTAACCATGGAAGACGATGCCCTTGATACCCGGTTTTTTTGTGAAAAAATAAAACTCAAACATGGAAAGATGATCACATTAAACGGATATTGCCAGGGTGGATTTTCAGCAGTATGCAATATTTTATCTGATAAGCTTGACGGGTTAGTAGATGGCCTTATAACCTGTGTATCACCGATGGATGGCACAAGAAGCAAAAGACTTCATGGTTTTTTAAACTCTTTGCCAACCAGATTTAACAACCTTGTCTATGGTACTAAAATGCTTCCCAACGGAAACAAGATAGCAGATGGAAATTTAATGGGATGGGTGTATCGCTTGAAAAGTATTGAAGAAGAGGGACCCATGGTTTATTTGATCCGGGATCTTTTTATGGTGACTCCTAAAAAAAATAAACCTGTTAAAATCAGTAAAACCGCTGCGGCATTAAATTATTGGCTCAAATATGAGCGCACTGACATCCCATTGTCTGTCGCGAAGATGAGCTTTGACTCCTATACTATTCCGGTCAAGGATGACGGAACTTTACCGGTAAAATTATTTGGCAAAAAATTAAATTTTAAAAAAATAAAAGAAAAAAAAATTCCCTGGTTGGTCTGTTATGGCGAAGACGACCAATTGGTCGAAAAAGAAGCAGCATTAGCACCAATGGATTTCCTTGATATTGAGGTGACTCCTTTTCCCAAAGGACATTTGGCAATTGCCACATCCTTTTCCCATCCGGATTCGGAATATGCATTGGATAAAACATTCCCAAATAATAATTGCCGAGGACCGGTCAAATTTCACCTTGATCTCAATGATCAAATAAATAAAAAAAAATTATAGCTTATTAATTAATACCATGATAGAAACCTTGTAATAAAATTATTTCTATTTTCGATATGGATGATTTTGGGGTCAGGTCCAGGAAAATATTTCTCAAGTTATATATTCTTTATTTCCTCGACAAGATAAATTATAAACGTCGACCCCATTCTTATGATTTTTTTTAGTTTTTATTTCAATCTGCTCTTTTATCTTCAGATTGGATTTGTTTGATTTTTATATATGTCGGCTGATTTTCTTTTGATCTTTTCAATAGTATGTTTTCCTTGTTTTATTTATTGCGCATTACCATGCATCATATGCAGATTGCCAAATTCACAAATCAAAAAAAGGAGAGAAATTATGACCCAAGATGCAAAACAAAAAACAGATGAAAAAAACAACCTTTTTTCCTGGGTTGATTTGACGATGAAACCCTTTCTTGAAATGACCGGGCAGGCAGGTGCATTTCCCATCCAAGACATGTTTAGTTTTCAAAATATGATGTCAGATAATTTGTCCCAGGCCCATGAAAAATCATCAGGTTTTAACAAAAATATATTCAACTCCTTCCGTGAGCACAATATAAAACATTTGCATAAATTTTTGAATATTCCCCAACTGGGTCTTTTTAAATTTCATACAGAAAAAGCAAACTCTTTAATTGATAAAAATATTCAATTTCAATCCCATCTATCGGAACTTCTTGGTCTTTTTTATATCCCCTTTGAAAAAGCAGGGTTGTTTATCCAAAAAAAAGTACTTAAGGAAGGGGTAAATTCAAATTCAAAAGACAATTACGATATCTGGATTGCCCAACTTGAGAAACACTTTAATGAGGTGCTCAAATCAAGGGAATACACCACATCCTTAAAAAAAGTCCTTGATTCACTGGTTTGTTCCAGGGAAGCAAGGGACGAAGTGCTCACCCTTATCTTGGACAGGCTGCCCATAGCCACTGCCAAGGAAATGGATGAAGTCTATAAAGATCTGTATAAAACAAAAAAAGAGTTGGCAAATCTTTCCAAAGAGATCAAACTTCACAAAGGTATGACCCCGGACAAAGATGCTGAAATCAAAAAGATAAGTCAACTTTCAAAAGAGATAAAACTTCTTAGAAAGATGCACGATGAAAAAAATACTGAAATTAAAAAAATAAGTCAGCTTTCCAAAGAGATAGAACTTCTTAAAAAGATGTACGCAGACAAAAATACTGAAATTAAAAAAGTAAGTCAGCTTTCCAAAGAGATAGAACTTCTTAAAAAGGTATACGCAGACAAAAATACTGAAATTAAAAAAGTAAGTCAGCTTTCCAAGGAGATAGAACTTCTTAAAAAGATGTACGCAGACAAAAATACTGAAATTAAAAAAGTAAGTCAGCTTTCCAAAGAGATAGAACTTCTTAAAAAGATGTACGCAGACAAAAATACTGAAATTAAAAAAGAAAACAAGCTTGCCCCCACAAAAAAAACAGCACCGGCATTAAAGAAAAAATAGATAGAAAAACCTTAAAAAGAAAGGAAAGCCATGCTTAAGGTAATGGAAAATCACATCAATGATACCTTGACAAGACTTGAAGAATTTCAGAATTCGTCAAACATTTTAAACACACCTCTTAAGCCAGACATTGCTGTTACGCCCCACGAAATTGTTTATGAAATGGACAGGGTAAAACTCAAGTATTATAAACCTCACAAGATTACCCACAAAATTCCACTTTTAATAACATACGCATTAATAAACAGAGAAACAATGCTGGATCTACAGCCAGAAAGAAGTGTGATCGCAACCTTGCTTGAACTGGGTATTGAAATATATATGGTTGAATGGGGATATCCAACTAGAAAAGATCAATTTCAGACCATCGGGGACCATGTAAATGGTTATATGGATACCTTTGTCGATTTTATCCGGGCGCGCCATGATCAAATACCCAAAATTAATCTCATGGGAATCTGCATGGGTGGAACTTTCTCAACAATATATGCGGCACTTTATCCAGAAAAAGTTAAAAATCTTGTGACAAGCGTAACCCCCACAAGTTTTGATACAGATAAGGGATTACTCCACATCTGGATGAAAAATATCGGTGCTGAATTACTGGGAAAACACTACAAAAATATGCCTGGAGATATAATGAATCTTGGTTTTCTCCTCCTAAATCCTGCACGTTTGATGATCGATAAATATGTGGGTTTTATCAACAATATAGAGGACACTGATTTTGTTGAGAATTTTGTCAGAATGGAACAGTGGATTTTTGACAGTCCAGATCTTCCCGGGGCCACTTTTGAACAATTTATAAACGATTGTTATAAAAACAATCTTCTTATTCAAAGTAAAATGGAGGTTGATGGTAAAAGGATAGATCTGAATAATATCACCATGCCGCTTTTAAACTTTTTTGGCAAATATGATCACCTTGTACCGCCCGAAGCCTGTGACCAACTAATTAAAAAAGTAGCTTCTGAAGACGCCAGCAATGTCTGTTTAAACACCGGGCATATCGGTATTTATGTCAGTTCCAAATGCCAGAAAGCCTTTGCTCCTAAAATTGCAAGCTGGCTCAAACAAAGGGAAAATTAATTAAAAAGGAATCTACCATGATTGGAAAAAGTATTAATGAATTAGAAATCGGTAATTGGGCTGAGTTCACAAAAACAATTTCTGAATCCGATGTCTATACTTTTGCAGGAATCACAGGTGATTTAAACCCTGCCCATATCGACAAAGAGTATGCAAAACAGACCATATTCAAAGAAAGAATTGCCCACGGCATACTTTTGGCCGGATTTATCTCTACCGTGATTGGTACAAAGCTGCCAGGACCAGGCACCATCTATATGGGCCAGGATTTAAAGTTTTTGGCACCTGTCCTATTTGGTGATACCGTTAAAGCAAGGGTTGAAATAATTGAAATTGATAAAGTGAAAAACAGAATATCCTTAAAGACCACCTGCACAAAACAGGATGGCACAATGGTGCTAACAGGAACGGCCCTGGTACTCCCTCCCAGAATGGAAAAAACTTAAAAAAATAACCGGACCCAAAATTCTATCCTTTTCATAAAGGCAATACTCCATCACCAGATGAGATGTAGAACCATGGACCGGCCGTTAAAAAAATAATTAGATCTTTTAACGGCCGGTTGCAGTTTTTGAAACATCTGGTGATGTTGCAAGCATGATTACCAAAGTTATACCAATATAATTTATCCCCGTATATTCTTGTCCCACATCGAGATTAACCACACAGCTCCCCGGTTCCTTTACCAGTACCGCATCTATACAGCCAGAAACAAATTACATTATAAATTCACTAAAATGTTTTCTTGCCATAGATAGAAGATAGTATTTTCAAAGTATTTATGTTATTAGAAATTTTGTGACATAATTCTAACATTTATTTCAATCAAATGGATATATATGACATGAAAACAATGAAAGCATTAGTAAAGTCAAAACCAGAACCGGGACTATGGTTGGAAGAAGTACCGATTCCTGAGATCGGACACAATGAAGTGCTGATCAAAATCATTAAAACCGCCATCTGCGGTACGGATATTCATATCTACAACTGGGATAAATGGTCCCAGCAAACCATTCCCGTCCCCATGCATGTGGGTCACGAATTTGTCGGGGAAATTGAAAAAATTGGTTCCCATGTGGTTGATTTCAAAAAAGGAGATCTGGTCTCGGGTGAAGGTCACATTGTCTGCGGGCGCTGCCGCAACTGCCTTGCCGGTCGCCGACACCTATGCAATGGAACCAAAGGTATTGGAGTAAACCGTGCCGGAGCCTTTGCCCAATACCTTGCCATTCCCGTGACCAATGTCTGGTATTGCGATGAAAAAATCCCCCTGGATGTTCTGGCCTGTTTTGATCCCCTGGGCAACGCCACCCACACAGCCCTTTCCTTTGATGTCCTGGGAGAAGATGTTTTAATTACAGGTGCCGGACCCATCGGCTGCATGGCAGCCGCCATTGCCAGACATTCCGGCGCCAGACATATTGTAGTAACAGACATCAACCCCTACCGCCTGGAGTTGGCAAAAAAAGCAGGTGCATCCCTGGCCATTGATGTAGGCAAACAGACAATTGAAGATGCCCAGAAAACACTTGGGATGAAAGAAGGGTTTGACGTTGCCATGGAGATGTCTGGAAGTCCCATGGCCCTGAAATCCATTTTAGACAATATGTGCCACGGCGGGAAAATTGCCATGCTCGGTATCATGCCGGACAACACAGCAATCGATTGGAACAAAATAGTTTTTAACATGCTGACCATCAAGGGCATATACGGCAGAGAAATGTATGAAACCTGGTACAAAATGAGCGCCATGATCCAGACAGGGCTTGATATATCTCCCTTAATCACCCATAATTTTCACTACTCAGACTTTCAAAAAGGATTTGAGATCATGGGGTCCGGACAATCGGGGAAAGTAATATTGGACTGGGATTAAAACGATTATTTTTTTTATGGAGCGAACAAATGACCACAACAAAACTTGACAAAAGCTTAGAAAAAGAACTTAAAGCCCTGGAGAAAGAAGGCCGCGCCAAATCTTGCGAACGGGTAATACAAAACTATATCCCACCCACGGAAGATAGGGGCCCAAGATATAAACTTTCAGGAAGTAACAAAGAGTTTATCCGACTCAACTCAAATTCCTATTTATCCCTTTCAAACCACCCGGAACTGATTGAGGCAGCAGACAGAGCCACCCACCAATTCGGCGTAGGGCCGGGAGCAGTTCGATTCATCGACGGAACTTTTATCCACCATCAAAGACTGGAACAGCGGATCTCTGAATTTTTGGGAAAACCCTCCTCCAAAATTTTCAATTCCGCCTACACGGCTAATTGCGGCCTGGCCCTGTCCATTTCCGACAAAAAAACCCATTGGATAGGTGACCAACTCAACCACAACAGCATCATAAGAGCCATGCGCATCAGCAATATTCCCAGGACAAACAAGGGGATTTTCAAGCACAATGACATGGCAGATCTTGTCCGCTGCTTGGATGAAGTGGGACCTGAGATTGAGCGGGTAGTGGTAATCTTTGACGGCATCTTCAGCATGAGGGGAGACCATGCGCCCATCGATAAAATTGTGGAAATCTGCAAGGCCTATGATGACAAATTCACAGACGGGGTGATCTCGGTGGTGGATGATTCCCACGGCATGGGCGCCTACGGGAATACCGGAAGGGGTACCCAAGATCATTGTGGAGCTGTTCCAGATATTATCGTGGGGACCTTTGGTAAGGCGTTTGGGGTCAATGGCGGCTTTATTGCCGGAAGTAAGATATTAATTGAATCGGTGAGGCAAAAAGCTGATACCTATATTTACACCAACCCCTTGAGTGTAGCCGACTGTGCCGCTGCTGTAAAAGCGTTGGATATCTGCGACTCCCTGGAAGGCCAGAAATTATTAAAACACCTGAAAGAAAGGACCAGCCAATTTCGGCAGGGGCTTGACAGATTAGGCCTGGAATCAATTGCAGGCCCCCATCCTGTAGTTCCCCTCATGGTCCGGGATACCGCCAAAACCCATGCTCTTGTAAAATATTTATATGATAATGGAGTCCTGGTGGTGGGTCTGACCTTCCCCGTAGTGCCCAAGGGTGATGAAACCATACGCTTCCAGATCAATGCAGCCCATACAAGGTCTGATATTGATTATGTTATTGAATTATTAGGAAAATTTGAATACAATAAATAAGTCGTATTCAAACCTAACGATGCAATAATAAGGGGGGAAGAATGAATCATCAACGCATTCTTAAAAACAAAAGGATACTTCTGGTAGACGATGAATCAGATATCCTTGAGACCCTTGAAGAGCTGCTATATTGCTGCAAAACAGATTTAGCCTCCACCTTTGAATCAGCCGTGATTTGCCTTAAAAATAACACCTATGATGTCGCCATTCTGGACATCATGGGTGTGCGGGGCCATGCACTTTTAAAAATCACGCATAAACTGGATATCCCCGCCATCATGCTGACCGCCCACGCCCTGACCCCGGATAACCTCAAATTATCCATTGAACAAGGAGCCGATGCCTATGTACCCAAGGACAAGCTGTTGAATATTTCACTATTTATAGCAGATGTGCTCACAGCAAAGGAGCAGGGAAAAAAAACCCATGTCACCTGGTTTTCACTGCTAAAGCCTGTATTTGACAAGCTGTTTGGAGAAGGGTGGCGAAAACAAAATCAAGATTTTTGGGATGAATTTGATGATAAGCAGATGGCTGCCAGGGATGATATTCAAAAATTTTAATTTACCAGCCACTTTTTATAATGGGACTGTCACTATAAACTCAGTCCCTTTTCCATCGTTGGACCTAAGCGTAAGCCCCCCCCCCATATTCTTAAGCAGCACCATAGCACCGGCAAGACCCAAACCATGACTTTCGACGGCAGTCTCAACAGACTCTTCTGTGGTAAAATAGCTTTCAAAAATCCGTTGATGATTTACCGATGGTACGCCCCGGCCATCATCGATAACCCTTAAGATCATCTGTTTTTTTTCAATACGACCCCAAATTTCTACCAGACAAACACGATGCTTAAAAGCATTGGTCACAAGGTTTCTCAATATCTGTTTCATCTTGGCAGCATCCAGATGAACAATGGTTTTCCACATTTTGCTGTCAAAGTCCAGCCTGATGCCTGCGGGATTTAACACTTGTTCAAGCTCGGCATAGGATTTCACCTTCCGGATAATATCAACAATCCCGGGATCGAATATATCAAAGATTTCCACCAGCACCTCAACCACAAGGGTACAAATACTAAAATCGGAGGTTATCATCACCCCTTCCCTGGATCGACCAAGTTCCAGGACATCATTAACGAGCCGCTGGGCGACCAGGGTATTCCTGATAATACGCTTTATCACCTTGCTCTGCTTTTTTGTCAGCGGCCCATAGGAATCCTGATGGTTCAAAAGGGATTTTGCCCCGGCATCAATGACACAAATCGGTCCTTTAAGATCGTGAATCAAAATTTCAGTTTTAATCGTGGTATCGGACATACTTTTTTCCACCCCTTAAAATCCTTGCAATTTAGATCAATGATTCTATATATTGATGACAATTGTTGCAAAGGGCCCATTCTGTGCGTTGGCCCTCATTTAAGAACGCTGAAATCATCAATTGTTATACGGGGATCCTTCAATCTTGTAAAGTCTTTTGGAGTTTTTATGGGTACTAACGAAACCAACTTACTAAAAAAAATCAAAGCACTGGAAGAGGAAAACCAGAAATTGAACAAGATTATTTCCAAGGCTCCGATTCCACTTTTTGTTCTGGACAAGAACCATAAAATCACCCATTTCAACCAGGCCCTCGAAGAATTAACCGGATTAAGTTCAAAAAAGATGGTTGGCACCGATTCCCAATGGAAATCCTTTTACGCCAATAAACGGCCGGTCATGGCCGATCTTATCATCGATAAGTCCTCGGATCGCAAAATCATAGAATATTATGGATTTAAATATGATCCAGCTGTTTTTGACAAAAAGAGGTTTGCCGCCACAGATTTTTTTCCGGATCTCCCACCCGAAGGAAAATGGCTTTTTTTTACCGCCGCAACCATTACAAACAATAAAGGAGACATTACAAGCGCCGTCGAGACCCTACAGGATGTGACCGAAGAAAAAATCAATGAACGAAAAATCAATGAACTTTATAGAATCTATAGAAAAATTCTGGAATTTATTCCCTACCCGATTATCGTCTACAATGATAATAACCTAGTCTCCTATGTAAACCCCGCATTTACAACAATTTTTGGTTGGACCCTGGAAAACCTTTTTGGCAAACCCCTTCCTTTTGTTCCCCAATTTTTAGAAGCCGAAACCCATGATATTCTGACTCAATTACAAAAAGACAAACAACTTAGCCGGTATGAAACCAAGAGACTTACCCAGGACGGCAAAATTCTGGATGTGGTGATCTGGGCGGCATCCCATACCAGATTTAAAGAAAACAAAACAGAAAATTTTGTTATTTTAAGAGATATAACTAAAGAAAAAAGACTGGCAGCCAACAACAAGACCATCATGAAAATCTCTTCGGCACTGCCGGAATATCCAGACTTGGAAGAGTTGATGGACTATATTTCAAAGGAGATAAAGGAACTGCTGAACACAGAAGGCGCAGTTGTATTACTCTATGATGAAATCAAAGAAGACCTCTTTTTTATCGGGGCATCCTATGATGATTCCACCACCCAGGAACGGGCCAAGGAAATAAGATTCACCCTGGACGAAGTTTTTGCCGGCAAGGTCATAAAAACCGGTCAGGCGGTCCTGGTAAACCATGCCGATGCATCCCTTGCTAACTATCCGGAACGAGACAAAAAACTTGGGTATCAAACCCGAAGTATCATGGGAGTTCCCATTAAAAGTGATGGCCGTATCATTGGCGTTCTCTGTGCCATTAACAAAAAACTCAATCTCTTTAATGACAATGATATGGAGCTTTTGACCATGATTGGCGGAACCGCTGCCATATCCATTGAAAATGCTCGATTTTCCGATGCCCTGAAAGATGCTTACCGAAATGTAGCTTCCCTGAACCGGGCAAAAAGCAAAGCCATCAATCATCTGTCCCACGAACTCAAAACTCCGGTAGCCATCCTCACAGGCTCCTTGCATATTTTAAGAAAAAAACTCACCGGCCTTCCCCATATCAAAATAGATACCACCTTGAATCGAATTGAAAGAAACCTGAGCCGTATTGTGGATATCCAGAATGAAGTGGCAGATATAATGGAAAATAAAACTTACTCTGCCAGACTATTATTACTAAAAATGCTTACGGCCTGCCAAGATGAGCTGGAAACACTTATTGAAACATACCTTCATAATGACAATTTTAATCCAAACCTTCTAAGCGAATCCATCAAAAAACTCATTGATGAAAAATTCGGCCACAGACCACAAAATCATAAAACAATTGACCTTTCAAAGGCGTTCAAAGATATCTACCATAAAATGATACCAGAGTTTCATTTCAGGCATATCAAAATAAATATTAACATCCAGGAAAAGCCTTTATCCCTCCTGATACCACCGGATGTATTGAACAAGATCATGGGGGGACTGATTAGAAATGCCATCGAAAACACACCGGACCGGGGCCGAATCGACATATTCGCCCAGACCCTGGATAAAGGAATCCTTTTTAAAGTTCATGATTTTGGCGTGGGCATTGAAACAGATGACCAGAAACGAATTTTTGATGGATTCTTCACCACCCAGGAAACCCTGCTCTATTCCACCAAAAACCCCTTTTATTTCAATGCCGGAGGAAAAGGAGCCGATCTATTACGAATGAAACTCTTTTCACATCGCCTGGGATTTACCATTAAAGTAGAATCCAAACGATGCTGTTTTCTAGTTAAAAACAAAAAAGAAAACTGTCCGGGGGACATTCTCAAATGTAAATTTTGCACCAATCAAAAAGATTGCTTAAATTCAGGACACACAATATTTTCAGTATTTTTTCCAAATAAAAAATAGTAACAAAAGAAAATCTTTGACAAATCTAAACAAATTGAATTATTACTTAAGGCATACTGAAACTAAGAAATAGTTCTAAAATTTGTGTTAGTGATCTAAAACAGATAATGACCTAAACATGAAATAAATCTTTTAATCTGTCCTGTCCTAAGGAGTAAAGATTCATGAGCAGTCAGTATAATTTAAATTTTTTTGACATCTATAGAAAAAACAGCCTGCGAAGACAAAACCATTGTGCCATTCATTGGAATAGAAAAGATATATCCTATATAGATCTCTTCTTGCAAACCTCCAAGCTTGCAAAAGGACTATCAAATCTTAATCTTAAACCCGGCGAAAGAATAGCCATATTAAGTTACAACCATCCATTTTTTTTCCATCTTTTTGGTGCGATTGCTGCCCTTAACCTCTGTATAGTCCTGATTAACAGGCGATTAAACCCGGATGAGATTTCCCAGATAATTTCCGACACCACCCCTTCGGTGATTTTCAGCGACGATGGTATGGCCGACCAGGCCCAAAATCTGGTATCAACACATCCCTGTCTGAATCATTGTTTTATCATCGACAAAAATATTGCTGCCCTATATCAATCTCCTCCCCTTACCCAAACCATCGAAGGCAAACCCAATGACCCCTTTGTAATCATCCATACGGCAGCAGTCCAGGGAACCCTGAGAGGAGCCGTATTAAGCCAGGAAAATATAATTTTATCCAACCTGCAACTTATACATGCCTTTGGCCTGAACCAAACAAAAACCTATTTAAATATCCTTCCATTATTTCATATCATGGGAGTTAATTTAGGATTGGGAACTCTCATGGCCGGAGGTAAAAATGTCATGGTGGAAAAATTTAATCCCCGGCAGAGTATTAATCTTATCCAGGAACAAAGAATAACAATTTTAGGTGCTTTCTCCCCGATACTGACCCACCTTTTAGACCACATGGAAAAAAAAGATGACCTGTCCAGCCTTGAGATTGTAGCAGGAATTGAAAATTTTGACACGATAAGACAATGGGAAAGTAAAACTGATTCCAAATTCTGGACCCTGTATGGACAGACCGAGACATCAGGACTGATCTGTTTTTCTGAATATCTTAAACGACCAGGGTCGGCCGGCGAAATCTCCTTACTTGCCTACATTCAAATTGCCGACGACTTTGACAATGAATTACCCATTAACACCCCGGGGGAAATCCTTGTTAAAGGGCCACTTGTATTCCAAGGATATTGGAATACACCCCAATTAAATAAAATAACCTTTAGAAAAGGCTGGCATCATACCGGAGATATAGGAATGATTGATTCCGAAGGCTTTTTATTTTTCAAGGATAGAAAACCGGAAAAAGAGCTCATAAAATCAGGAGGAGAAAACGTATTTCCCGCAGAAGTGGAAAAAGCGATACTACAACACAAGGCAGTAAAAAATGTGTGTGTCTTTGGAGTCCCTGATCCAAAATTTGGAGAAGGCATCAAAGCACTTATCGCCCTCAGCCCCGGAATGAAAGTGACAAAAGAAGAACTCATCTCTTTTACCGGGTCCCTGATTGCCGGTTACAAAAAACCCAAATACGTAGAATTCATTGATAAATTGCCCAAAACAGATGATGGCACCATTGACCGAATAAAAATAAAGGCAACTTTTTCTTAAAAATTTGCCTTTATTTAGGACCAAAAATTTAAGTAATAAACCGGAAGTTTTTTGTCAATCTAACATAAAAAGTTTGGATTTGAGATGACACATTTAAATATTTCAGATGTAACACTCTCTTTTGGCGGACTCAAAGCATTGTCCAACGTAGATATGAAAATTGAACCAGGTCTTATCACCTCCATTATCGGCCCTAATGGGGCCGGCAAAACAAGCATGCTCAATTGTATCTCCGGTTTTTATCACCCCACCAGGGGGGATATTTTCTACAAAAATAAAAAATTAACCCATGCATCCCCCCACCAGATCTCCAACCTGGGCATTGCCAGAGCCTTTCAGAACCTGGAACTATTTTCGGGGCTCTCGGTCTTAGATAATCTACTACTGGCCCGCCATCAAAATTTAAACTACTCTATTCTCCATGCTATTTTCTTTTATGGAAAAGCCTCCAGAATTGAAGCAGAAAACAGGGCCTACGTGGAAGAGGTCATCGATTTTATGGAACTTGAACCCTATCGTAAAAGCCTGGTTGGCAACCTGAGTTATGGTATCCAGAAAAAAGTAGAAGTGGCCAGGGCCATGACATTGGCACCGGACATATTACTTTTAGACGAACCCATGGCTGGAATGAACATCGAAGAAAAAGAAGATATTGTCCGGTTTGTGATTGATATTCAAAAGGAGCGCAACATCACGGTGGTACTGGTAGAGCATGACCTAGGTGTTGTCATGGATATTTCCGATAGAATCTATGTACTGGATTTCGGTCAGCTTATAGGTTCCGGCACCCCCGAAGAGATCGCCCAGGATCCAAAAGTTATTGAAGCCTATATTGGAGAAGATGCATCAGATGAACAAAAATGATCAACTGCTTGAATACACCATTCCTCAACTTCTCCGCTGGCGGGTAAAAACAAGTCCCAAACGCCCGGCTTTGAGAGAAAAGGATTTTGGCATATGGAACACCTATTCCTGGGAAGATTATTATGATCATGTCCGAAAAACCTCCCTGGGCTTAAAAGCCATCGGGCTTAACAAAAGTAATACCATTGCCATCATCTCAGACAATATACCCGAGCTGCTCTTTATAGCCATTGGCAGTCATGCCCTGGGTGCTATATCCGCCGGAATTTATCAGACCAGTATGCCGGCTGAAATCTCCCAGATATTAAACTACCTCAAGGTTTCTGCCGTGTTCTGTGATAACCAGGAACAGGTGGACAAGGTATTGGAAGTTAGAGATAAGATTCCCAGGGTTAAAAAGGTTATTTTTGAAGACCCAAGGGGAATGCGGGAATACATGTCCGATGACTGGTTCATTAATATCAGGGATCTATACAAAATAGGTGAGAAAGAACACCAAAAGGATTCAACTCTTTTTGAGAATTTCGTGGACATGGGATCTGCGAACGATGTCTGTCATCTCTGTCTCACTTCCGGTACCACAGGGCTGCCCAAGGGCACCATGATGACCCATAAAAACTATATCAACATGGGGGTAAAAATCACCCAGGTGGATCCTTTGGAATCCACGGACGAATATGTTTCTTTTTTACCCTTTGCCTGGATCGGAGAACAGATGAACTCCTTTGGGGTAGCCATGGCCAGTGGGATCACCATTAATTTTCCCGAATCCGTTGAAACCGCCATGGCTGATTTAAAGGAGATCGGCCCCCACTTCATGTTCGGTGCCCCCAGAATTTATGAAACCATTAGAAGCGAAATCTGGCTTAAAATTGACCAGTCATATTGGCTGAACAAGCTGTTTTATAACTATTTTATCAAAATTGGCATTAGGGCTGCGGACTATAAGATGACAGGCAAATCCATGCCCTTGGGGTTGAAGATAAAATCCTGGCTGGGAACACAGATGGTCATTCGACCTCTCATCAATCAGATAGGATTCTTGCGACTGAGACGGGCATATACAGGAGGGGCAGCCCTGGGGCCTGAACTTTTCACCTTTTACCAGGCCATTGGCGTCAATTTAAAACAAATCTATGGACAGACAGAAATAACCGGAATCGCTTACATGCACAGGGACGGAGATGTCCGGCCGGAAACCGTTGGAAAACCCCTGCCGGGGACCCAATGCAAAATTGCCGAAAACGGGGAAATTCTTTCAAAATCGGATTCGGTTTCCCCGGGATATTATGATCTGCCGGAAAAAAGCGAAGAAGCCCTAAAAGACGGATGGCTACATTCCGGGGATGCCGGATTTATTGATGAATACGGACATCTGGTGGTTATTGACCGGCTATCCGATGTCATGCATAACAACAAGGGAGAAATGTTCTCCCCCATGTTCCTGGAAAATGCCATGAAATTTTCTCCCTATATTAAGGAGGCGGTCATCTATGGAAACAAAGAAGATTTTGTTGCCTGTCTGATCAATGTGGACCCCATTGTTGTGGGGAAATGGGCTGAAGACAGGGGAATATCCTACTCCACTTTTATGGATCTTTCCAGCAAGCCGGAAGTGGCTCAACTTATGATGGAACAGGTTTTGGATGTAAACAGTCGTGCCGAAAAAGAGCATTTTAAAATCAAACGGTTTGCCCTGCTCTATAAACTATTGGATATGGATGACGGAGAGTTGACCAAAACCGGTAAAATCCGCCGTAAATTTGTCCAGGAAAAATACCAGAATCTTTATGATTGGCTTTATGACGAGACAATAGATAAACGAAAGGTTGAGGCATCCTATGAATACCAGGATGGGCAATCCACTTCGGTTAAAACAAGCATTGCGTTTTACACAGTGAAAGGAGCCTAAAAAAATCTGATGAGTTATTTTTTTCAAATCGTTGTCAGTGGTGTTGTGGTAGGTTCCATCTATGCGTTAGCAGCCCTGGGCCTGGTACTGATATATAAATCAAGCCGGGTAGCAAACTTTGCCCACGGCCAGATCATTGCTGCCGGAGCCTTTATCACCTATTTTTTAACTATAACCATTGGGATTCCTATTTTCTTTTCTTTTCTTGCCAGCATGATCATCACATTTTTTCTAGCCATGAGTGTAGAAAGAATCTTTTTACGACGACTCATCGGCGAACCTATTATCTCGGTAATCATGGTCACCATAGGGCTTGGCTCCATCATCGACGGACTGATTTATCTCACCCCTTTTGGTACGGAAAACTATTCCTTTCCCGCCTTTTTACCCACGACTCCCTTGACCCTGGGCGGAGTATCCATTTCCTGGACCCAGCTTGTTGGGGTGATCATCACCTTTATTCTTATCGGCGGATTTTCCTGGTTTTTTAAAAAATCCACGGTGGGGATTTCCATGCGGGCCGTATCCGATGACCAGTTCGGAGCCATGTCCGTGGGTATTTCCGTCCCCAAAGTATTCGGACTTGCCTGGGCCACGGCAGGGCTTTCTGCTGCCGCTGCCGGTTGCATCATCGGCAATATCACGGGGTTAAACTTTGATACCCTCCATGCCTTTGGCATAGTAGTTTTCCCCGTGCTTATTTTAGGCGGCCTTGACTCCATCCTGGGGGCTGTGGTGGCAGGTATAATAATGGGTTTAATCCAGCAGCTTGCTTCCGGATATCTGGACGGCAACTGGGGCCTTTCCGGTACAGGGGAAGTCATGCCCTATATCATTTTATTAATCATACTCCTATTTAAACCCCATGGTTTATTTGGAATTCATGAAATTGAGCGGGTGTAACCTATGTCAACAAATCCATGGTTAGCAACGGGTAATTATTTCACCTCCTACAAACAAGAACAGGCAACATTTCATACCCATCTGGACCGGTCGGTGTTTACCCTGTTTTTATTCCTGCTTTTTGCCTGGCCGGTTTTCTTTCCCATGGGCAACAAGTATATGCTTGTAATTGATAATATTCTCATCGCCATAGTTGCAGTCATGGGCTTAAATCTTGTGACCGGATTTGCAGGACTCATATCCATCGGCCATGCCGCATTTGTGGGAATCGGGGCCTATACCGTGGCCTCCTTCTGCCGGATCATGGGAGATTCCCATATTTTTGTCACCCATTTCTGGCCGGTACTCATCATTATGGCAGGTCTTATGGGGGCATTGTTTGGCGGCATTGTGGGCTTGCCGGCCCTGAGACTCAAGCATCTCTATCTTGCCATTGCCACCCTCTCCTTTCAGATGATTTTTCAATGGGTAATCAATTTCATGAGCTTTTTTAACCAGGGCCAGACCATATTTGTAGGAAGAGTAACCTGGTTCACTGGAACGGTGGGAAGGAAAGACCATTACCTTTTCTGGTATTATGTAATTTTAATCTTTGTCGTACTCCTGGGATTTGGAATCAGAAACCTGCTCAAAACCAAGTATGGTCGCAGCCTTGTAGCGGTACGCGATAATGACCGGGCAGCCGATGCCATGGGAATACATCCAGGCCTTACCAAAGTTTATGCCTTCGCACTGGCCGGTTTTTTCGCCGGAGTTGCAGGAGCCTTGCATGCCTACCTTTACCGGGGTGTCGGGTTTGAATCCTTTACCCTCCACGAATCGATATCCTATCTTGCCATGGCCATTGTCGGAGGCTTAGGCACCCTGAATGGATCCTTCTGGGGACCGGTTGCCATCAAGTTGCTTGACCTTAATGTGGAACAATTAGCAGAGCTGGCAGGACGATATCTACCCTCCAGCATGAACCTTGCAACGGCATTACGCCCTTTTACCTTCGGTCTTGTCATTGTTTTATTTTTAATGTTTGAACCCAGGGGAATTGCCAATTGGTGGCGGATCGTAAAATCATATACTAAGTTATGGCCCTTCAGATATTAGAAAGAAGCTGTTACGACACTAAAGTAATCAAATCGTATATTAAACTTATCGTTTCTTTATACAACCTAAACCAAAGAGGAGAAAGAAATGAAAAACAAAAGATGTTTAAGCTTAACCGGATTAATTCTTATCATGTTTTTTACATTTACCCCATCGGTCAATGCAGAGGGAAAGATTCACAAACTCGGTATGTCCCTTGCCATAACAGGTCCAACTTCTGATGCCGGCAACCCCTATTCCAAAGGGGTTGAAGACTATTTCAGATTTGTTAATGAAACCCGGGTCCTGGGAGACGATAAAATTGAATGCATGATCCGGGATGACCAATACAAAACAGATGTCACCAAACGTAATTTCGAAGAATATCTGGATAAGGGTATTGTCATGTACCTGAACTATTCCACAGGTTCCACCCTGGGACTCAAGAGAGATTTTGAAGAAGAGCAAATCGCCGTACTACCTGCCTCCTACCATGCCGGAAACCTGGATGATTCCAATTATATTTTCCTGCCCGTTGCCTCCTATTCGGAACAATTGGTAGCCCTGTCAGAATATGTAGTTAAAAATCATAAGGGCGGCAAAGCAAAAGTAGCCATGTTCATCCACCCTTCCGCCTTTGGCAGGGGTCCAGTAGAAGATGCCCAAAAAGCAATCAAAGCAGGCCTGAACATGGAAATCGTGGAAGTGGTTGAACACGGGAAAAACCTTGATAACTCCGCCATGCTCAAGCGTCTTTCAAACAAAGGAGTCCAGTATGTGCTCTGTCATACAGTTCAATCCCCGGTTTCAACCATGCTCAAGGATTCCACCCGCCTGGGGATGACAGCCAAATCCTATGGTGAAAAAGGCAAACTTACTTTTCTGGGTGTCCATTACACCGGCGGTAACGATCTGATTGCCCTCGCAGGAGATGCGTCCGAGGGTTTTTTCTGGACCTGTTCTTTTAACTTAACTTCTGAACCGGGTAAAGGCACGGATAAACAATTGGCCCTGGCCAAACGCTATGGCAGGGATAACAAGGCAGCCAATTCCCACAATTATGCCGCCGGTATCATGGTGGCCCAGGTTGTCACAGAAGCCATCAAACGGACAAAAGCCAAAGGTTTTGAGGTCAACAAGAAAAACCTCTACAAAGAGATGAATGCAATGAACGGAAACTATGCATACCAGCCATATACCACCATAGGACCTGTAACTTATTCCGATACAGACCGGGCAGGAGTCGACATGCTCCAAATTTATTCAGTTCAAGACGGCACCTTCAAAAAAGTTGGCACCCCCATCCAATCGGAATACATGAAAAAAATCGAATAAAAACTTCGGACGGGGGCCATAAGGGAGCGCCCCCTGCAAAACTAATCGGTACAAAATTAACTTTCCCGGGCAGTACCGGGGAAATATAGAAAAAAAGACAATATAGAAAAAAGGACATATGAAAAATCTGCTTGAAGTGAACAATATTGAAGTGGTCTACAATGATATTATTCAAGTTTTACGCGGAGTCAGTTTAAATGTGCCAAGGGGCAGTATAGTATCATTGCTCGGAACAAATGGTGCAGGCAAAACCACCACCTTGCGGGCAATCAGCGGGCTTTTAAAACCGGAAAATGGTGCCATCAAGGAAGGGATAATAAAATTTAACGGCACAAATATCACCCAGAAAATGGGCACAGATGTGGTCAAACTGGGGGCGATCATGGTTCCTGAAGGCCGGAGAGTATTCAAGCATTTGACCGTAAATGAAAATATTGTAGTAGGTTCCATTACGCGTAGGGATGGATCTGTAGCCATAAAAAAGGACGTTGAGCTGATGTACACACATTTTCCCAGACTTTCCAAGGTCAGCAACCGCATGGCCGGCTACAGCTCAGGAGGAGAACAACAGATGATTGCCATTGCAAGGGCACTCATGGCATCCCCGAAAATGCTCATGCTTGATGAACCTTCCCTGGGCCTTGCCCCCCTTTTAGTAAAAGAAATATTTAACAATATTCAACAAATCAATAAAGATCTCAACACTACCATTCTGGTGGTGGAGCAAAATGCCAAGGTTGCCCTTGCCGTTTCCGATTATGCATATATCATGGAATCTGGTAAAATCGTTCTTGAAGGCCCTTCAAAAGAACTACAAAACAACCCGGATGTCAAAGAGTTTTACATGGGTATAACCAAGGGCGGGGGCAGAAAATCCTTTAAGGATGTTAAATCTTACAAGAGACGCAAACGATGGATGTGATCCTTCTGCTGGATGTAGACTGCAAATCATAGGAGTTCAAAATGAAGATACTGGTTGGATATAATGGTGGAGAAGTCGGCAGAGTCGCATTATCCCTTGCAAGGGACACAGCAGGCATTCATAGTGCCTTTGTCCATGTTGTCACATCCATGAAAGGAGGAAGTTCTGAAAAACAGGAGGATATCACCAAATCCGAACAAAGCCTTGAGTTTGCCAGGCAACTCATGGAAAACTCCGGTATCAAGTGCGATACCCAGCAAAGCGTCAGGGGACTTTCCGCCGGTGAAGACCTGGTAAAATTTGCCAAGGAAAATAATATTGACCATATCTTTCTTGGAATCAAAAAAAAATCCCGGGCCCAGAAAGCTATTCTCGGCTCCACAGCAAGATATGTGATTTTAAAAGCCCCATGTCCCGTCACCACGGTCAAGTTTGACATTGACACTATTTTATCCGATGATCTTTTAAAGGACAGAAGAGTTCTGGTGGTGGATGATGAACCGGATATTCTTGAAACCATTGAAGAACTTTTAGATATGTGTACCCTTGAAATGGCAGGCTCCTTTAAGGCGGCCAAAAAACTGATTAAAAACAATAACTATGACCTGGCCATCCTTGATATCATGGGAGTCAACGGTTATGACATCTTAGAACTTGCCAGAAAAAAAAAAGTACCGGCACTCATGCTCACCGCCCATGCCCTGACCCCGGAAAATCTCAAGGAATCCATTCAAAAAGGAGCAGACTCCTATATTCCAAAGGATGAACTGGCAAATCTGTCCACCCATGCGGCAAACGTAATTCGAGCCAAAATAACAGATAAACAGGGCTACGGGTCATGGTTTTCCAATCTTAAACCCTTCTTTGATAAATCATTTGGCAAGGGCTGGCGCAATAAGGACCGATCTTTCTGGAACTCCTTTGATGACAAGTACGGGAGATAACTTAAAAAAACGGCCCTTTACGAAAAAAATTTAGTTTAATTGATTTTTTTTTACAGACCCTTAATAATTTAAATATTACCATAAAACAGGAGAATCTTCATGCAAAAGGCAAGATGGGTTTTTTTTCTAATTTCAATGATTCTTTGTTGCACATCTTCTTTGGCATTTGGAAATCAAAAAATCCATAAACTATTGATCATCGATTCTCAAAAAGCTAAATTATATCGCATTTTAAGAGAAGAAATGGTGAGAGAACTCAAGAGACTTGGCTATGAAGATGGTAAAAATCTTAAAATCACCTATTATTCACTTGGCCATCACGAAAAAAAGGCAATTAATATCTGGGAGATTGAAAAAAAAAACGATCACGAAGTTGTATTCTTGAACGGAACAATAGCAGCTCTTGCCTTTAAAAAACTCATTTATGGAGACAAGAACATCAATGCGGTTTTTGGGAATGTTACTGATCCTGTCGGAGTCGGAGTTATTGATGATTTCATAAATCCCCCCAAGGCAAATTTCACAGGAATATGCTATCCGGTCAAGGTCAACACACGATTTAGATTCATAAAAAAAATATTCCCCGAAGCCAGAAATTTCGGGATGGTATATGCAGATATGCCCCAGTCCCGCAGCTATAGAATCTGGCTTGAAAAGATGTTAAAGGAACCGGAATTTAAGGATATCAATATTATTTTCAGAACTGTAGCTTTTGTCAAGGGAGAGGGAGGGCACAAAAGGATGGCCCTTCTTGCAAAAAAGTTCATAGTAGAACTCGATAAAAAAGTTGATGTCTTTGTTGCCCCAAGTGACATGATGGGGGCCCAGGAACCTTTTGCCAAAATGGTTTACACTACGGCCAGCAAACCTTTAGTTGGAATAGGCAAAAACGAGGTAACAGATAACTGGGGAGCAACTATTTCAATTTTCCCCTCCCTGATCCTGGCAGGAGACACTGTAGCACGAATGATAAAAGATTTATTTGAAGGGAAATCCATCAAAAAAATCATACCGGTATGGCCAAAAAGCCAGGTGGCCATCGATCTTAAAAAAGCAAAAAAATTCAAAATTAAATTAACACCTGAAATTTTGGAACTTGCAAAAGACAATATCGTCAGATAAAAAATCTTAAACGATAATAAACAACCTGACCGGATGGAATTGCATGGAAAAAGATAAAAATTATCATATGGATATAGAAAAATTTAGAAAGCATGGAAAGCAAGTTATTGACTGGCTGGCAGATTATTATGAAAACATTGAAGACTATCCGGTTTTATCCCAGGTATCCCCCAATGAAATAAGAGATAGTCTGCCTGATCATCCTCCCCTGGAAGGCGAAACTTTTGATGATATATTGAAAGATGTCTCAAATATTATTGTCAAAGGAATAACACATTGGCAGTCTCCAAATTTTTTCGCATACTTTCCGGCAAACACCTCAGGCCCGTCAATTTTAGGAGAATTATTATCTGCAGGATTTGGTGTACAGGGGATGTTATGGAGCACCAGCCCTGCATGTACTGAACTTGAAACCCATGTCATGAACTGGCTGGCCGAGGCACTGCAACTTCCAAAAAAATTTTTCTCAAATTCTTTTGGAGGAGGGGTAATAGAAGATTCCGCTTCATCTGCCGCCCTGTGTGCTTTGTTAGCAGCCAGGGAGCGGCAAGTTAATAATTGTTCCAGCGATTATCATGACAAACTGAGCCGATGTACCGTATATATCAGTAACCAGACACATTCCTCTCTAAAAAAGGCGTGTATAATTGCCGGAATCGGTGATGATAATATTCGATATATCCCTGTAAACAAAAATTTTTCCATGCAATCGGACGAACTTCTCAGCAAGATACGCCAGGATAGATTGAATAAGTTTATCCCCACGTTTGTATGCGGTACCGTGGGCACCACTTCCTCTCTGGCTATTGATCCGATTTTGAAAATCGGAAATATTTGCAAAACTGAAAACGTCTGGTTTCATATTGATGCAGCCATGGCAGGCTCTGCTGCGATCTGCCCGGAATATCGTTATTTATTAAATGGTATAGAACTTGCTGACAGTTTTTCTTTCAACCCACACAAATGGCTCTTTACTAACTTTGACTGCAATTGTTTTTATGTTGCAAATAAAAATGAGTTGATCAAAGCGCTTAGTGTCAACCCTGAATATTTAAAAAACAAATACAGTGACTCCAAGGATGTTATTGACTACAGGGACTGGCAGATACCTCTCGGTCGAAGATTCAGAGCTTTAAAATTATGGTTTGTTATAAGGTATTATGGCCTGAACGGACTGCGCTACCATGTAAAAAAACATATCGAAATCACCGGGCAGTTGGAAGAGTTGATAAAAAATGATAGTGAATATGAACTCATATCACCGGTTTCATTAAATCTTATTTGCTTCAGGCACAAAAAAGACGATGATTTTAATAAAATACTATTGGATAAATTGAATAAAAGTGGAAAAATTTTCATGAGCCATACAATATTAAATGACAAATATTATTTACGCCTGTGCATCGGGCAAACCAATACAAAATTAAGCCATGTTAAAAAGGCATGGGATTTAATAACCAGAACGGCCAAACGATTGACAGGGTCATAGAAAAAAGGAAATATCCCCAATTAAAAAAACTTGCCATGGACAAAACTATCCATGCAATGGATAGTAAATTCAACCACAAAAAATAATATGATTTATCAAATATTGCCGACTAAAAGATTTAGAAACTCAATTTTATCTTTTAATTATGACCATAAAGATATATTATGGCCGTTTTATCAATAACATTTAAACTTAAAAGATGAACTGAGAAATTATATGAATGAAACAATCATAACTTCAAACATAACTTCAAACATAACTTCAAAAAAAGCAATATTTCAATCCTCTCTTCTTGTCCTGGGGAATGTATTGGGAGTTGGAGTCCTTGCCTTGCCCATTTCAGCGGGACTAGGAGGATTTTTCCCTGCCCTTATCGGAATTTTTACAATATGGCTAATGATGCTTTTCTCCGCCTTCCTCATTACCTACAGGATCGACGGATCAAAAAAGAACTTTGACCTGCCCTCTTTTTATCAAGCTGAACTTGGAAACAGCGGCAAATGGATAGCTATCATCTGCAACCTTATAATCCTCTATGGAGTGCTGGTTGCATATTTAAGTGGCATGGCTACAATGCTGGCAAATCTTTTCCCATCCCTTGCCAACCATCAACACCTCATTATAGTCTTATACGGCTTAATTCTTATGGGCCTCATCCTCTTCGGGCTGGGAGCACTTCACAAGGGAATGTCATTTGTTATGATCATCCTTTGGACCTGCTTTATAATCATGCTTGTAACGAGTGCAGAAAAATTCCATCCTAAACTGCTCACTTTCACGGACTGGAAATATCTGCCTATCTGCCTGCCCATAGCGGTTTCTGCATTTCACTTTCACAATATAATCCCAACGGTATGCAGCTCTTTAAAATTCGATAAACCCGCCACTTACAAGGCAATATTTATCGGGGTTTTTCTCGGACTCATCATAAACCTTTTATGGATTATTGTTGTCCTGGGATCTCTGCCTGAAAACCATGCAGGAACCCACAGCATAATCTATGCACAGATACACAACCTTACCGCCAATGTCCCTTTGTCACAGGTGTTGCATAATCAATTTTTTACCATATCAGCGTTGATCTTTGCCGTTTTTGCTGTAACTTCATCCTTTATGACAAACGGAGCCGGGTTATTTGGTTTTATCAAAGATCTTTGTTTCAACTATGCAAAAACAGATAATAAACTCCTTGTGGGAACACTTTCTTTTCTTCCGCCCATGGTAGTCACCCTTATCTATCCTAATCTTTTTTTAAAAGCCCTTGCCATTGTGGGTGGTGTAGGGGAAACTATTTTGTTTGCAATCCTTCCGGGATTAATTATGGTTAAAATTTCCCGTTCAAAAACAATCCAGAATCATCTTACTTTAAAGATCATAGGTTATATGATGACCTTTATAGGCATCGGAGTCATGTGTTTTGTCCTCGGGCAGAAATTTGGATTTTTTACCTTAAATCCTCCACCATTACAAATGTAAAAAAGTTTTAAACAAACCGAAAAAAATCCGGCCTTACCCGGAGTAACCACCTTGTGGGCTCCAGGCAATGGACCGAACCTTTTATCAAGGGCCAAACCCCGGCCCTTGATAAAAAAAATCCATCCAAAACGATCTACTCAGCTATTATAATCATAGAAGCCTTTTCCAGTTTTGCGTCCAAGCCAACCGACTTCAACATATTTTCTCAATAGAGGACAGGGTCTGTATTTAGAATCTTTAAACCCGTCATAAAGGGTTTCCATGATGGCAAGGCAGGTATCCAGACCAATAAGATCTGCCAGGGCCAAAGGTCCCATAGGATGGTTCATACCAAGTTTCATAACCGTATCTATATCTTCTGGTTTTCCCACACTCTGATAGAGACAAAAAATGGCTTCATTAATCATGGGCATGAGAATCCTGTTGGCAATAAAACCCGGAAAATCGTTGGCCTGGGCCGGAGTTTTGTTAAATTTTTCACACAATTTCCAGGTCAAATCAAAGGTCTCCTGGGAAGTGGCAAGACTCCTTATAACCTCCACAAGTTTCATCACCGGTACAGGATTCATAAAATGCATACCAATGATTTTTTCCGGCCGGCTGGTTCTGGCGGCAATCCTGCCAATGGGAATGGAAGAGGTGTTAGTGGATAAGATAACATGGGGAGAACAAATTTTATCCAGCTGTTCAAAAATTTTAAATTTCAAATCTTCCCGCTCAACGGCAGCTTCAACAACAAAATCAACTCCTGCCATATCACCAAGATCGGTGGTGGTCTCAATTCTATCCAGGATTTGTTCTTTTTGTCCCCCATCCATTTTACCCTTGGAGATCATTCTATCCAGATTTTTTGTGATGGTGGCCATGCCTTTATCACAAAAATTTTGCTCAATATCACTCATCAAAACATTAAGTCCGCTGGTAGCCGCTACCTGGGCAATCCCATTACCCATCTGACCTGCACCAATAACACCAAATTTTTCGATACTCATTTTTTTTCTCCTTATCCCATACCCTTCTCACTCTTTTATATTAAAGGGCATACTATTTATTCATTTACTGATTAACGATTAACTATCAAGGCAACCGCTTCTCCACCACCCAGGCACAAAGATGCAAGCCCTGTCTTCACATCCCGCTTCTCCATTTCATGGAGCAAAGTGGTCAATACCCTGGCACCGGATCCACCAATGGGATGTCCCAAGGCCACACTGCCACCGTTGACATTTACTTTTTCAGGGTCCAGGGCAAGGACCTTGTTGATCCCCACAGAAGTTCCGGAAAAAGCCTCATTAATCTCAAACAGATCAATATCGGCAAGATTAAGACCCTGTTTTTTCAACACCTTGGGAATAGCATAAATAGGCGCCATCAAAACATACTTCATGTCAATGCCAAAAGAACCTTGGGCACCGATTGTGGCCATAATTGTACAACCCAATTGTCTGGCCTTTTGCTCACTCATGATCACAAGAGCCGCTGCACCATCGGAAATAATAGAGGCATTGCCGGCGGTTCCCACACCATCTTTTTTAAAAGCCGGTTTCATCCCGGCCAACAATTCATAACTGGACTCCTGGAGGCATTCATCTCTATCAAAAAGCTTGGGATCTCCTTTCCTCTGGGGTACCTCAACCGGAACAATCTCTTCTTTGAACCGACCGGCTGCCATGGCAGCATTAGCCCTTCTATAGGATTCGGCCGCGAACCTGTCCTGGTCTTCCCGATTCACTTCCCAACGCCCGCAACAAAGCTCATTGGACATTCCCATATGAAAATCATTAACGATATCCCAAAGCCCGTCATGGATCATATGATCTTCGATCCGGCCAGGGCCCATGCGATGCCCCCAACGGGCTTTGTCCATATAATAGGGAGCCATGCTCATATTTTCCATACCACCGGCCACCACCACATCGGCATCCCCGCACTGGATTGCCTGGGCCGCCAGCATCACAGCTTTAAGGGATGATCCGCAAACCTTATTTATGGTAATCGCTTCCACTTCCCAGGGAAGCCCGGCCTTAACGACTGCCTGTTTAGCAGGATTCTGCCCATACCCACAGGGCAGAACCATCCCCATGATACATTCATCCACCTCTTTTCCGTCTATATTTGCCCGAAAAAGAGCCTCTTTGATCACGTGGGCGCCAAGGTCGGTGGCACCAATTTTACTCAATGTTCCACCAAAACTGCCCAGAGGGGTGCGTGTTGCACTTACTATGACTGCTTTATTCATTGGATTTTTCTCCTCAATTTAAAGCTGGTTTTAAACCAATAGAGTTTATATGAAAGAACCAATCAACTTATCTAAATTCTTTCATATTTTGTTGTGGGCAAGCCGATGGAACTTCCTAGGCGGCCCATGGCCGTTATTTTCATAAATCGATTCGAACCTATCACATATTCCTTCTATATTTACCGCCCACTTCATACAATGCCTGGGTAATAGTACCCAAGGAACAGCACTTGACTGCCTCCATGAGCTGGGCAAACAAGTTACCACCATTCAGAGCGGTCTGTTTAAGTGCCTCAAGGGCCTGGTCTGGTTCATTGCCATGGAGGGTTTTAAAAGCATCCAATCTTGCCAATTGCTCATCCTTCTGGTCATTGGTAGCCCGGGACAATTCCAGATGGCTGGTCATTTCCCCATAATCGGCATCCGGATCTTCAAATGTGTTTACACCGATAATGGGAAATGTGCCTGAATGTTTTTGATGCTCATAATACATGGACTCTTCTTGGATCTTGCCCCGCTGGTAACCAGTTTCCATGGCACCCAGAACCCCACCACGTTCCGTAATACGTTCAAATTCAACGAGAACAGCCTCTTCCACAAGGTCAGTCAATTCATCCACGATAAAACTGCCCTGAAGAGGATTCTCATTCTTTGCAAGTCCCCATTCCCGATTAATGATAAGCTGGATGGCAAGGGCCCGTCGTACCGATTCTGCCGAAGGCGTGGTAATTGCCTCATCAAAGGCGTTGGTATGAAGACTGTTGCAATTATCATAGATGGCACACAAACCCTGGAGAGAGGTTCTGATATCATTAAATTGAATATCCTGGGAATGAAGGGACCGCCCCGATGTCTGGATATGATACTTAAGCTTCTGGGCTTTCTCATTTGCCCCATATTTATACTTCATGGCCACGGCCCATATTCTACGTGCCACTCTCCCTATCACGGTATATTCAGGATCCATTCCATTGGAAAAGAAAAAAGAAAGGGAGGGGGCAAAACTATTGATATCCATACCCCGGGACAAATAATATTCCACATAGGTAAAGCCATTGGCCAGGGTCAAAGCCAATTGAGTAATAGGGTTAGCCCCGGCTTCGGCGATGTGATACCCGGAGATGGAAACCGAATAAAAATTTCTTACCTGATTCTCTATAAAATACTGCTGAATATCTCCCATCATCTTCAAGGCAAATTCAATGGAAAAGATACAGGTATTTTGCCCCTGATCTTCCTTTAAAATATCAGCCTGGACCGTTCCCCTGACATTGGACAGAGCAAATTGCTTAATCTCTGCGGCTTCTTTTTCCGAAGGTTTTCTACCCTTTTCTTCCAAAAACTTGTCCGTCTGCTGGGAAATAGCCGTATTCATGAACATGGCCAGCATTATGGGAGCCGGCCCATTAATGGTCATGGAGACCGAAGTGTTGAGAGCACAAAGATCAAACCCATCATACAGCAGTTTGACATCATCCAAGGTACAAATACTCACCCCGGAAGTCCCAATTTTTCCATAGATATCGGGTCGCAGGGCAGGATCAAACCCATAGAGAGTCACCGAATCAAAGGCTGTGGACAATCGTTTAGCAGGATAAGCTCTGGACAAAAGCTTAAACCGTTTATTGGTATCGGCGGGGCCGCCCTCCCCTGCAAACATTCGTGTGGGATCTTCATCCGCCCGTTTCAAGGGGAATACCCCGGCGGTATAGGGAAAACTACCGGCAAAATTTTCCCTGCGCATCCAGATATATTGCTCTCCTGGATCCTTAAAACGCGGCAGAGCAATCTTGGGAATTTTTGAATGGGACAAGCTTTGGCTGTACAGGGGCAATCTGAACTCTTTACCCCTGACATGATAAACCAATTCATCTTTTTCATAGATATTTACGCAATGCCCATATTCCATGAGAACCTGATCGGTCTCTTCATCCACAGCCAGATTTGCCTGGTTAACAGCTTGCGCAAGTTGGGTCAGGGAGGAAAGCTCATCATCTCCAAGAACCTTTACCGTCTCCAGCAAATGCCATCGATGCCTTACAGCCTCGGATTGACTCTCCGAGGTCTTATGATATTCCCGGATGGTACCGGCAATTTCAGCCAGATACCGGGTTCTCTCTCCTGGAATGATAATGGTCGTGGATGAGGATTCCTTGGAATCGGGTCTGAGAATACCAGATTCATATCTAATTTGTTTTTTTTGGGCAATAAGATCCAAAAGACCATGGTAGAGAGCTGTGATGCCGTCATCATTAAATTTTGAAGCAATGGTCCCGTAAACCGGCATCTCTTTAGGGTCTTGATCCCAGGCCTTCCTATTTCTCTGAACCTGTTTTCGCACATCCCTCAGGGCATCTTCAGATCCTTTTTTTTCATATTTATTAACCACAACTATATCAGCATAATCCAGCATATCAATTTTTTCCAGCTGGGAGGGAGCACCAAACTCTGCGGTCATCACATAAAGGGACATATCCACCAGATCCACCACCCGGGAATCTCCCTGCCCAATACCGGCGGTCTCCACAAGAATAATATCATAGCCGGCTGCCTTGGCTACGGCCACGGCATGGACAAGAGCCTCGGGCAATTCTGTCTGGGAACGCCTTGTGGCAAGAGATCTCATATAGACCCGCCCCGTCTCAATGGAATTCATACGGATCCTGTCACCCAGCAAGGCCCCCCCGGTTTTGCGACGGGAGGGATCACAGGAAATAACAGCGATGTTCACATCACTAAGATCCCGCAAAATACGAATAATCAATTCATCGGTCAGAGAAGATTTACCGGCACCGCCTGTCCCGGTAAGACCAATGACCGGAATATCCCGGCCATCTGCAAGGGGAGCAATACCTGCCATAATTTTTTCTAATTTGTCTTTATGAAAAGCACAGGCTTCCTGGACCGCAGAGATAAAATTGGCCGTAACGTATTTGTTCTCAATGGTCAGCTGGGAATAATCAAGAGAATCAAAATTCACAGATGGGGCATCCATGGCCAGGATCATATCATTTATCATTCCCTGGAGTCCCATGGTGGTACCATCTTCGGGAGAATAAATTCTGGTGACGCCATAGGCATGCAGTTCATCCATTTCCTCCGGGATGATTACACCACCTCCCCCACCAAAAATCTTAATACGAGAAGCCCCCCGCTCCTTTAAAAGGTCAACCATGTATTTAAAATATTCAACATGCCCTCCCTGGTAGCTGGAAACAGCAATTCCCTGGACATCTTCTTCAATAGCCGCATCCACCACTTCCCTTGCAGATCGATTATGGCCTATATGAATAACCTCAACCCCTGAATCCTGTAAAATTCGGCGCATGATATTAATGGAGGCATCATGGCCATCAAATAGAGAGGTGGCAGTGACGATTTTAACTGAATTGATAGGTTTATATACTTCAGAATCTGCGTTCATTACTTCTCCTTTTCAAAAAAACCGAGAGTTCAATTAAACTAAACAGAGTTTATGTTCTATTGTAGTGGCATATAAAATAAATAAAATAAATAAAAAATTTTATTTGTTAGAATATGAGTCCCAAAATAAAATCGGTTTGAATGGAGATGTACTCATCAATGGTAAATTCTTTTTTCAAATGCCAACTTCGAAACGCCCACATCTGACCCAGAACAGAAATATTATGCCCCACGAGATTCAAGGTTTTCCCATCCAATTTTGGAAAATCATTCTCCCCCGATAACTGCCCCAGGGCCTTAATAAAAATATCTGTAATGTTCAATTCGTTAACCAGCACTTGTTGCTTCCATTTCTGGGGCAAAAACTGGGTGACCTGATACATCATTAAAATATGGGCAGCCATCTTATCACACACATAAAAGTATTTTCTGATCACCTCTGCCAGCTGCTCTTTTTCCTCTGCACTATTAGATAGTGCATCTTCCACCGCATCCTGAACCTCTTCATGAATAGCTTTGCAAACCAGGTACAGCAAGTCTTCCTTGGAGCTGACATATTCATATAAAGATCCGATGGAAAAATCAGCCGCCTTGGCAATCATGCGAGTAGTTGTCTTATGGTAACCATGTTCTATGAACAGGGTTACCGTTGAATCAATAATATGACGACGACGCTCCCGGACAAGTTGAAGATTCTTTATCTGGGTGGGGACCTCACCATCGGCCGCTGGAGTCGAGTTATCACTATTTTTTACCAAATTCACACTCCTTTACCACCTTGGTTCTATTTGCCTGTTTCTCTTATTTCCAAGGCTCTTGAACGAGCGCTCAGTCATATATTTTTTGACATCTATTCAATGGGTTGTCAAGGACAATATGAGCCTGGAACGGTCCGGACCGATGGTTTTAATACCCTGATACGGATAATCTATCCACCATTTTCCCCAGCTAATCACAAGATAATTATCGTTGTATTTTTGAAAGAAAAATAAGATCTCGATCAATTGACCGATTGTTTCCAGGAGTTCATATTGAAAACCAGTGACGATGGCTGGTTGATTGGTGGCAGTGATCCTGGAAAACTTAACCGGGCAGATTCCGCCCATGCAAAAATATAGAGAATTGGTCATAGCAACCGGGCCAAATTTATATTCAATGACGTCGGTGTAGGTCTGTTTTTACACCGTGAAAAGAATCTCTTTCATTACCCTCCCACACTTACCTAAGGATCTTAAAGCAGATAACCTGGGCTCTTGTCAGGCCTGACGATTAAAACCCAGGTGTATAAGATCATTTCACAATGAACACAGGACATTCAGATTTATGCAACACCTGGTGGGCTACACTGCCCAGGAATAATCCTTCAAAATTTGAAACCCCCCGGGATCCCATGACAATCAGATCCATTTTTTCCAGCCGGGCAATATCGGCAATACTAGTTCCCGGAAGACCTTCTATAATTCTAACCTCATAATCCACCCCACTTTCTTTCAGAATGTTTTCAAAGGGTTCTACCAGCTCTTCGGATGTTTTCATAATCTCATTAATTGCCTGTTGGAAATAGGGCTCGGACAATACCACCGGAAACCGACTATGACAATGTAAAAGTACAACCTTGGAGTTAAACTGCTTCGCCAGTTCAATGGCAGACTTGGTTGCATGTATGGAGTGTTCTGACCCATCAACCGGATTTAATATTTTTTCAAACTTCATCACGCCCTCCCTTTTCCGGTCTCACTATCAACCGGATTTTGCTGGTTTGACACCCAAACTCTCTGTACAAATCACTTTAAATCCAGTGCCATAATTTATATCTATGCAAAAAATCTACATAAGAAATCATCTCAACCACCAATATTATACCTTTTTCCCGAAATGATTTAAATTACTTTCTTAAAAAAATAATGGGGAACACCTGCCAAAAGGGTTTTGGGTCCCTGATATTTTTTTTATTTCCCCGGGGGATAAAAATTGTTTGACAAAATAATTGCTTTAAATATAGTATCTTAAAGATAGACTGAGCGCTCGATCAGTTTTCTTTCAATGTCCCGAGCACAAAAGCTGAACCTGTATTTGAGCAAGCACCAGTTAATCCATAAATACCTAAGGAGGCAAAGGGTGGATTTTGACCTTACCAAAGAGCAGGAAATGATCCGTAAGGAAGTCAGAAAGTTTGCCCAAAAAGAGATTGCCCCCATTGCAAGCGAGCTTGATGAAAAAGAAGAATTTTCAGAAACGCTTACTCGCAAAATGGGAGAAATCGGTCTTTTCGGCATCTTTGTTTCAGAACAATATGAGGGCCAGGCAATGGATTATATATCCTATATAATTGCCGTGGAAGAAATCGCAAGAATAGACGGTTCCCAGGCCGCCACCATTGCAGCGGGCAACTCCCTCGGGATCGGTCCAATCTATTATTTTGGCACCCGGGAGCAAAAAGAAAAATACCTGCCAAAGCTATGCAGCGGTGAAGGATTATGGGGATTTGGACTCACCGAACCCACAGCCGGATCCGATGCCGGGGGCAGTAAAACCACAGCAGTTCTGGACGCAAATGAATGGGTGATCAACGGATCCAAAATATTTATCACCAATGCGGCCTGTGATTTAAGCATGGGTGTTACAGTCCAGGCCATTACCGGCACCCGGGACAACGGGAAACCTGAATACTCCTGCATCCTGGTTGAATCAGACACTCCTGGATTTAAAGCGATTCCCATGCACAAAAAAATGATGTGGCGGGCTTCCAACACTGCAGAACTCTATTTTGATGATGTGAGAGTCCCAAAATCTAATATTCTAGGAAAAAAAGGAGATGGCTTCCACCAGATGCTGTCCACCCTGGATGGAGGTCGACTTTCCATCGGAGCCATGGGCTTGGGAGGCGCCCAGGGCGCCTACGATCTGGCCCTTCAATATGCCAAAGAAAGACAGCAATTTAACCAGCCCATTTCTAAATTCCAGGCAATTGCATTCAAACTGGCCGACTCTGCCATGGAGATCGAATGCGCCAGAAACCTCCTTTATAAAGCCTGCTGGCTCAAGAATAATAAACGACCCTATGAAAAAGAGGCTGCCATGGGCAAACTGTATTGCTCTGAAGTCATGGGACGGGTTACGAACCATGCGGTCCAGATCCACGGGGGCTATGGCCTGATGAAAGAATACAATGTGGAAAGATTCTACCGGGATCAAAAACTTCTCGATATAGGAGAAGGAACCTCGGAAATACAACGTCTTGTCATTTCAAGATATATCGGATGTTAGGATGTTTTAATGGAGACTACTATGAACAACGAAAATCTTTTATTGGTGGAAGAAAAAAACCAGGCCATGCTCCTGACCCTGAACCGGCCCCAAGTTATGAATTGCCTGAATTTTGATCTATTATATGCACTCCAGAATCAAATCGACACCATTCAGTACAGAACAGATATCCGGTGTGTCATCATCACAGGGTTCGGAGAAAAATCCTTTTGCGCCGGGGCCGACCTGAAGGAAAGAGCCACCCTGCCCCCGGACAAGGTAAAAGAGTTCATTTTTACCATCCGTAATCTTTTAACTTCCATCCAGAACCTTCCTCTACCTGTAATCGCAGCCATTAACGGGATAGCTCTCGGCGGGGGAACAGAGGTGGCCCTGGCATCGGATATCCGGATTGCGGCAAGCACCGCCTCCATGGGCCTGACCGAAACCAGGCTTGCCATTATTCCGGGAGGTGGTGGTACCCAACGGCTACCAAGGATCATCGGGGTAGCAAAGGCAAAGGAACTCATTTTTACCGGCAGGAGAGTGGATGCAGATGAAGCCCTTGAAATCGGCCTTGTCAATCAGGTTGTTCCCCGGCAAAATCTCTTGGATACCTGCATGGAAATGGCAGATATGATCGCTCAAACCGGACCCATTGCCGTGGAAATGGCCAAGTATGCCATTGACAAAGGTATTGAAACCGACCTTGCCACGGGCCTTGCCATTGAATCCAATGCCTATAGGGTGACAATTCCCACCGAAGACAGGATAGAAGGACTCACCGCATTCAGAGAAAAAAGAAAACCTGTATATAAAGGGAGATAAAATAATCCATGACTGAAATAAGTACATTCTGGGAAAATCAAGAAGCAAACCTTTTGACCCGTCAGCAAGAAGCCATCTGGCCCGGCGGTCAAAAGGCCGTTGACACTTTGGCCAAACGAAATAAACTACCCGTCAGGCAATTGATCACCAATCTTCTTGATCCTGACACTCCATTTTTTGAACTATCCATGCTGGCAGGATTCGACATGGATTATCCCGGAGTAAAAGATGTACCCTGTGCCGGCATTGTCACAGGAATCGGTAAAATCCATGGCAATTGGACCATGATCATGGCCAATGATTCCAGAGTCAAAGCAGGCACCTATTTTCCCATCACCCTGAAAAAACATATGCGTGCCCAGGCCATTGCGAAAAAATGTGGTCTCAATTGTATCTATATCGCTGATTCCGGCGGGGTTTTTCTACCCATGCAGGCAGATGTATTTCCCGATGACCAGCATTTTGGCTCCATTTTTTACAATATGGCCAAAATGTCAGCTTCGGGACTTCGCCAGGTAACCTTAAGCACCGGTGGCAATACCGCCGGGGGTGCCTATCTTGTCTTCATGGCCTGTGAATCCATTATGATAGATAAGCAGTCCTTTTCCTTTTTAGGTGGCCCCCCCCTGGTGAAGATGGCCACGGGAGAAGAAATTTCTGCCGAAGACTTAGGAGGTGCCAGGGTGCACACCCAAGTGTCCGGAGGAGCTGATCATCTATGCTCCGACCAGACCCAGGCCATTAATCGTGTCAGGGAACTGCTCTCATTAAGCCGTCCACAATCTGTCAACCTGCACAGGTATCCGGAACAAGAACCCCAAAACCCCAAAGAATCAATCTATGAAACTTTACCACCATCGCCCCATAAAGGAATCAATGGATATAAGGTGATCCAATCCATTGCCGACGGGTCCCAATTTATAGAGGCCAAGAAAAACTTTGCCCCGGGCCGGGGAACCAATATCCTCACGGGAAAAATCAGAATAAAAGGTCTGCCCATAGGGGTGGTCTGCTCCAACGCAGCTGGCATCATCTTCCACGAAGCCGCCAAAAAAGTAGCCGAATGGGTGGTCAGGTGCTCCCATGAAAAAATCCCCCTGCTCTTCATCCAGAGTTCTCCTGGATATATGGTGGGATCAGAATCTGAACATGCCGGTATCGGTAAGTTCGGGGCTGATATGGTGAGAGCTGTTTCCTGTGCCCAGGTGCCAAAAATTCAATTGGTACTTGGCCCTGACAATGGAGCTGCCAACTACGGTATGTGCGGTCGGGCCTATAAACCCCATTTCCTTTTTTCCACCATGAGGGCCAGAACATCGGTCATGAGCGGCAAGAGTGCCGGAGGAGTTTTGCTCCATATTGAACAGGCCAAACGAAATGCCGCAAATAACCCCATGACCCAGGAAGAGGTAGCAGCCTTCCAACAAAAAATAATTGAAAAATATGATGGAGAAGCCCATCCCTTTTTCTGTGCATCCAGGCTTTTAAATGACAGGGTCCTTAAGTTTAGTGAAATCAGGGATTGGCTTGCCATGGCTTTTGAAGTCAGCCTTATAAAACCCATTGGTGATACCGGCTTTGGAAACTTTAGATTTTAGCCAGATATTAAACCGGATATTAAATATATTAAGGAGATACCATGACAGAATATGATTATTGGAAAATTTTCCCAAGAATGCCCAAAAAAGTGATTGTGGGCGATATTACAATAAGAGACGGCTTCCAGCACCTGGAAAAATTTATTTCCACCCAGGCAAAGATCACCTATCTTGAAGAGTTAATTTTTGCCGGGTGTAAAAATATTGAGGTGACAAATCTTGGAAACCCACGCCTTATGCCCCAATTCTCCGATGCTGAAGAGCTTTTAACCCATTTAAGATCGGATAATTTTGTATCCCGGGCTGCCAAAAAGGGAGTTGATATAAAAGATGTGGTTCTCACGGCCATCACCATCAGGGAATCTGCCGTGGACCGGGCCATTGAACTTGCAAACCGAGGAGTGGGTCCCGACCGATTATTGATGATGGTATCCACAGAAGAACAACATCATTTTGCCAATTCCGGCACAACCCTGCCAGATTATTGGGAAGAAGCCGCCCGGTGCATCAAAAAAAGCACGGCTGCAGGCTTAAAAATGTGCGGCACTGTATCCACCATCTGGGGCAGCCCCATCGGAGGAGCCACCGACATGGCCGACGCCGTTGAATTTACCAAACACTGGCTTTCCCTGGGAGCTTCCGATATAGAACATGCAGACCATGATGGATCGGCATCCGCCGCCGATGTCTACCGGTATTTTTCCATGATTTTAGATGAAATTCCGGATACAACTCTCCATATTGCCCATTTCCATGAAACCAAACGGGTTGCATCTGCCTCTATCCTGGCAGCTCTTCAGGCAGGAATCTGCCATTTTGAAGCCACCCTTGGAGGACTTGGCGGCCAGCCTGCCAACTTCATGGATGACCGGCCCATCAAGGGAACCGGGGAGTATTATTACGATGATGAACGCTACGTAGGTCTGGTCTGCCTGGAAGATACCCTTGTACAAATTGATGAAATGGGTATAAAACATGGATATGATATTGACAGGATACTATGGCTTGGCCGACAACTGGAAAAAACAGTGGGGACGAGACTTAGAAGTGAGGCCATGATCAACGGTCGCACCCTGAAAAAAGGGCATATGCATTATGCCAGGCCAGGGCTTGCCAAACTTAAAGAGAAACTGGGTGAAGCACCGGATCAAAACTTTCCCAAAATTTAGATCGGATCCAGGGAGCTATCAAAGGAGATATCATGGAAGAAAAAAACAAGATTCCCCATATCAATCTAGACTATTTTGAAGACCTCACAGGAAACATTGAAAATGACAAAGCCTGGGAAGTGGATGAAGTAGGAAACCGTATCCGGCAACTAAGACAAGAAAGGGGTATATCCCTTGGGAGCCTATCCAGCCTGACCGGATTTGAAGTCTCCCGGCTCAAAGATATTGAAAGCGGAAAAGAACAGCCACAACTTGGCACGGTCATGAAACTTTCAAAAGCTCTGGACGCAGCAGTGGGACGCCTTGTTTCCGGCAAGGGCACCAAACTTTATTCCATTACCCGGAAAAATGAAAGAAAACAGGTGGTCAGAGCGACTTGTAAAGCCAACAAAAAAAATGTCTACTCCTATATGAGTCTGGCCCCGGAAGTCCAGGGCCGACACATGGAAGCACTGATTATACAATTGGAGAAAACCCAAGAAAAAGAATTTTCCGTACATAATGGAGAAGAATTTATCTTTGTTCTTGAGGGGGTCGCCAACCTGACCATTGCAAACAAATCCCATGACCTTGAACCGGGAGATTCTGCCTATTATCTTTCCACCACATCCCATTACATCACGGCAAAAACACAAAAAGCCACCATACTTGCCGTTTTGTATGAATAACGGCCATGGGCCGCCCAGGAAGTTACATCGGCTTGCCCACAATAAAACATGGAAGAATCCGATAAGTTGGTTAATTCTTTCATATAAAGAAGGAAAATACCAATGAGACAACCATTATGGGAACCATCTGAAAAAAGAATTAAAAACACCAATATGTATCGTTTTATGGCTCTTGTGAATGAAAAATTTGATAAGGATTTTCAAGAATACACAGGGCTTTGGAAATGGTCAGTTGAAAACCTTGAAGATTTCTGGGCGACAGCCTGGGATTTTCTGGATATCAAGGCCTCTGTTCCCTATGATCGCGCCATTGAAAACAAAGAGAACATGCCCGGAGCAAAGTTCTTTGTCAAAAGCAGACTCAACTTTGCCCAAAACCTTTTGCAATATCGAAATGACAAACCGGCCCTGATTTTCAGGGGTGAAAATTTAGTCAGGCAAACTCTTACCTACAACCAGCTCTATGAACAGGTAGCAAAAACAGCCGCCGCCCTGAAAGCCATGGGTATTTCAAAGGGAGACCGGGTGGTGGGTTTTGTACCCAATATGCCTGAAAGCATCATTGCCATGCTGGCAGCCACAAGTTGCGGGGCCATCTGGTCCTCCTGCTCCCCGGATTTTGGGATTAAAGGAGTCCTGGACCGATTCGGTCAAACCCAGCCCAAGGTGCTCTTCACGGCAGACGGCTATTATTTTAAAGGCAAACCCCTGGACAGCATCAAACGCATAGCAGGGATAGTAAAGGAACTGCCCTCCATTGAAAAAATTGTGGTCATTCCCTATACAAAAACAGCCCCTGATATTTCAAGCTTACCCCATGCCGTTCACTTTGCCGACTTCAAGGATCCAAATGCTAGAAAGATAGAATTTACCCAGATGGATTTTGATGATCCCCTGTATATCATGTACTCTTCCGGTACCACCGGCCTTCCAAAATGCATGGTCCAAAGCGTAGGCGGAGTACTTTTACACCAGAAAAAAGAATTGGTGCTCCACACGGATTTAAAAGAAGAGGACACAATTTTTTATTTTACCACCTGCGGATGGATGATGTGGAACTGGCTGACCTGTTCGTTAAGCACAGGCGCCACCCTGGTGCTCTTTGACGGCAACCCCTTTCATCCTGAAACCGATGCCCTGTGGAAAATAGCCCAGGAGGAAAAGATTACAATCTTCGGTACCAGTGCAGGCTATATTGAAGCCTTGAAAAATGCAGGAGTTCGCCCCGGGGAACAATTTGATCTTTCCTCTCTAAAATCGGTTCTTTCCACAGGTTCTCCCCTGTCAGAGGAAAACTTTAAATTCATCTATACCCATGTAAAAAAGGACCTGCTGCTGGCATCTATTTCCGGCGGATCCGATCTCAATGGATGTTTTGCCTTGGGCAATCCCATGGGAGCTGTTTACCCGGGAGAACTCCAATGCCGGGGTCTTGGCATGAAGGTTTTTGCCTACGACGACGCCGGGACACCGGTTATAAACCAACAGGCGGAACTTGTCTGTTGCGCCCCCTTCCCCTCCATGCCCATTTATTTTTGGGGGGACACCAATGGTGCAAAATACCACTCGGCCTATTTTGATCAATACCCCGGCATCTGGGCCCATGGAGATTTTATTAAGATCACACCCCGGGGCGGGGTAATCATGTTCGGCCGCTCGGATACCACATTAAACCCAGGGGGAGTCCGGATCGGAACGGCTGAAATATACAGGCGCCTGGATGCCATGGAAGAACTTGAAGACTCGGTGGTGGTAGGCCAGTCCTGGAAGAACGATGTAAGGGTGATCCTCTTTGTCAAAATGGCCCGGGGGTTTGAACTTACCCCGGATCTGAAAAATAAAATCAGATCGGATATAAGGATCAATGCATCCCCCCGCCATGTACCGGCCAAGATCATCAAGACCCCGGACGTACCCTATACATTAAATATGAAAAAAGTAGAACTGGCGGTCAAAAAAATGATTGAAGGCAAGGAGGTTAAAAACAAAGATGCCCTTAAAAATCCGGAAGCCCTTGCTTTTTTTGCAAATATTTCCGAACTGAAAAACTAATATAAATTACAAATGGCCGGAACTAGGAAATTTTCCAGTCCCGGCCATTATATATTCAATAAACCCAAAGGCGTACCATGAAATCCCACGTAGAAAACCATTATCATTCCGACAATCTCTCCCAAAAAATCCATAGTGCCTTAAAAAAATCGGGCAGGGATGCAAGTGTTCTGGCACCAAAAGATCTATCATCGGTGGATCAGCTTCACACCGGTGGTGCCAAGGCCACCCTTGCTCTGACCCAAAAAACCAGGATAACAAAAAACAGCCTTATTTTAGATGCAGGATGCGGGATTGGCGGATCTTCCAGGCTTTTGGCCAAAACCTTCCAATGCCAGGTCACAGGCATTGACCTTGCAGAATCCTTTATTGAAACCGCAAAAGATCTGACCCGATGGTGCGCACTTGATCATTACATCAACTTTGAGCAGGGTTCTGTTCTGGACATGCCATTTAAAACCGACACCTTTGATGCAATTTTATGCCAGCACATTCTCATGAACATCCAAGACAAACAAGCCGCCTTGAAAGAATTTTATCGGGTCTTAAAACCCGGCGCAAATCTCATCATCCACGAAATTTTCCAGGGAGAAAATAAGCCGATAGCCTTGCCTGTTCCCTGGGCAGGCAACCATGAAATTTCCTTTCTTTTGCCCTGGGAAAAATTTAATTTTCTCCTTACTACCACAGGCTTCACACAAGATTTTTTTTCAGATGAAACCAAAACAGCATTGGCCTGGTGGCAAATGGTGGATGCTGCAACTAAAAACAAAAACCCCCGACCCTTAGGCCCCCACCTCGTCTTCGGCTCAAATGCCACCTTTTTTGCCACCAATATGCAAAACAATTTTCAAAATAAAACCATCCAATGTATTGAAGCTGTCTTTAAAAAAAGCTAATATAGACAAAACAATTATTTTACTCACTTCACACACTGGAGGACCATATGATATCAAAAAAATTAGAAGAAGCTATTAACAAACAGATAAACCGGGAACTTTTTTCAGAATATTATTATCTTTCCATGGCATCTTATTTCAGCTCCACGGGATTGAGCGGATTTGAAAATTTCTTCCTGGTACAAGTAGAGGAAGAACGGTTTCATGCCATGAAAATGTATCGGTTTCTCAACGAACGAGGCGGCCGGGTTTCTCTCAAAGAGATTGAAGCTCCCAAGACAGAGTTCAACTCCCCCTTGGAGGTATTTGAGTTGGCCTATAACCATGAAAAACTGGTTTCCAAAATGATCAACAATCTCATGAATCTTGCCATCCAGGAAAATGATCATGCCGCAAGAAGACATTTTGACTGGTTTGTGGAAGAGCAGGTGGAAGAAGAAGCCTCCATGGAAACCACCCTCAACAAACTCAAACTGGTTAAAGGAGAAGGCCATGGTCTGCTCATGATGGACAATGAATTGACCAAGCGCGTCTTTACCCCGCCTATACAATAATTAGCTAACCTGATTATAGTTTTAAGTAATTAATCCACCATAAAGAACATGAAAAAAAAAGATCGAACTTCGTGTTCTTTATGGGCTTCATGGAAAAGGAGACACCCATGGATACTTATTATATCGACAAAAAATTTGTAACTGATGATAATGCGCTGATTTGCGTAAAAGATATTACAGTTTTGCGGGGATATGGTGTCTTTGATTTTTTAGTTACCTATAACAAACGCCCCTTCCTAGTTGAGGAACATGTAACCAGACTTGAAAATTCAGCAAGACAGATCGGTCTGACCCTACAACACTCCAAAGAAGAAATCTGCAATATTGTGGTCCAAACCATTGCAAAAAACCCCCATCACAATGAATCCAATATCAGAATAGTTTATACAGGCGGAATCAGTCCCGACGGGGTTACCCCCCAGGGCAACGGAATACTCATGGTCATGGTAACTCCGAAGCTGGAACTACCCCCATGGTGGTACACAGACGGCATCAAAGTTATAACCGTTGATATAGAGAGGTTCATGCCAAGTACAAAAAGCACCAATTACCTGTCCGCCGTGTTTGCCCAGCAAAAAGCCAACAAAGCAAAGGCTGTGGAGGCCATTTACAAAGACCGTGAAAATCGAGTATTGGAGGGCACCACCAGCAACCTATTCTGTTTTAAAGGTAACAAACTCATCACCCCCCCCGATGATATTCTACCGGGCATCACAAGAAAAGTGGTTCTGGAGCTGACAAAGGATCATTATGAACACCAATTGCGCCACATAAATGCGGATGAATTAAATCAAATGGATGAAATCTTTATCACTGCATCCAATAAAGAGATAGTTCCCGTAATCCAGGTGAATGACTTGAAGATCGGCAATAAAAAACCCGGTGACAAAACCTGCAACATAATAAAATTATTTAGAAAGTATACCCAGGCCTATGGCCAGGGTAAAACAGCATGATACAACCCCATACATTACTACCCCAGACCAGAATTGAAATAGATCTTGAAGCCTTGGCCCATAATGTCAGGGCATTGAAAAGCCTTTTGCCCCAAGAGACCAAACTCATGGCCGTAGTGAAGGCAGATGCCTATGGACACGGCGCCGTTCAAACCGCCAAAACCGCCCTTGACAATGGAGCTGACAGCCTGGCAGTTGGTCGGATTACCGAAGTGGTTGAATTACAGCAAGCAGGACTTTGTGCTCCCATTCTCCTACTTGGAGATGTACTTGCCGAACAGATACCCTATCTTGCTGCCCATGATATCCGTATTACCCTGACCTGCCTTGAAACTGCCAAAACTATTACAGACATAGCAGCAAAACAAAAAAATCCCATAAAAGTTCATATCAAAGTGGACACGGGCATGGGCCGTCTGGGAGTTCTCCATGACCAGCTTATCACACCCAAGCCCCATACAGCCTGGAAAAGTCTTGAAGAGATACAGGCCATTCACAAGTTAAAGGGCCTGACCATCGAAGGAATATACACCCATCTGGCCAATGCAGATGCCGATGATAAAGCCCATCCCCAGGCCCAATTGACCCGATTCAAACTTCTTCTCAAGAAACTAAAGGAACAAAAGTTGACTCCGGCTATCTGCCATGCAGCTAATTCTGCAGCTATAATAGATATGCCAGATTCCCATTTAAAAATGGTGCGACCGGGTATTGCCATGTACGGACTCTGGCCCTCAGCAAAAACAAACCGCAATAAAATCAGCCTGAAACCTATCATGTCAATCCACTCAAAGATTATCCACTTAAAAGATGTACCCAAGGGCTTTAAAATCAGCTATGGATCCACCCATATTACCCAAAATCCCACCCGGATTGCCACAATCCCAATAGGATATGCCGATGGTTACAGTCGTCAATTATCCAATCAGGGGCAGATGCTTGTCAGAGGAATAAAAGCACCCATTATCGGCAGGATCTGTATGGATTTTACGATGATTGATGTGGGGCATATACCCGACTGTTGCCTGGGAGATGAGGTTGTGATCATGGGCACCCAAAACAATGAGCAAATTTCCGCCAACGATATTGCCAGGACCATCGGCACCATCAATTATGAAGTTACAGCATCTTTAACTAAACGGATGCCCATCCGCTACATCCATCCGGCAAAAAAACAGGGCTGCCCGTTGCCTCTTTTAACCGGGAACAGAGTAAAACAATAGATCCGCCTTCTACAACAGATTAAACCACACCATTCAAGGTTGTTTCAAAGGCTTTTTTAAGCATCTCACTGATTATCTGGTCAAGCTGTTCTCCCACGGTTTGAATGGCCTTATAAGCAGGAGTTTCTTCTTGATCAGCCTCCGATGCATTTTCCAGAAGGTGCTCAAATAATGCGCTAAGGGGATGCTGGGCCTTTGCCAACATTTTTTCTTCCTGTTTGTCTAAAAACTGGGCCATTTGATCAATAAAATAAGCCTTGGGCTCGGGGTGATTTAGCATACCGGCCTCCGATTCAAAAGCAGGCAGTGACCCACGGGAAGTAGAACGTGTTTCTTCGATCATGGAGTAGGAACGCTCATAGGAGATATCGGCCGAATACATAGAAACAGACGAATAACTGCCCATGGACATGGCCTTTTCAAAAGCCTCATCCATATCACCTTCAACCATTTGTGCAGCAATTGCATCCACTCCCTTTACAATTGCTTCTATATCTGCAAGTTCCTGCTCATTTAAATCCCCCTGAACGGAAAAAGAAAACTGCTCTCCTGTCGTCAGGGAAATTTCCCGGATATGCCTGTTGACCAGAACATTACCGTTATCGGTCGACATCTGCCCCTGGCTGTCATATTCAAAAGCATTGAGTTCTGAAAAACTATTTGAAGACAAGGTAACAATATCCCCCTCCCTGGTCTTTATGGTCAGGGCTGTATCGAGACTTTCAGCAGAGTTGACAGATTGCCTCCTGGCATAACTTGAAAGCTGGCTATTCGGTAAATTAGCCCGATCCTGTAGCAAACCTGGGGAAAATTTATCAGATATGCTGTTCATTTGATATCTCCTTTAATTTAAAGGGTAAAAACCCTAGGTTCCATATAAAACTACAAATCGGCAGATACGAAAAAAACCTTAATTTATAAACAAATCACCTGGTCCATTCAAGCACTATTTACCATATTTTTCACCTTGGAGCCTGGATTACAATATCCCAAAACAAAATAAGAAAAAATTTTGATTTGCCCTGGATTAAAAGACTGCTATAAGATGCAGCATGGATACCTTTGGATTTACCAAAAAAAAAATTTTATCCCTTTCCGAAAAAAACCGGCATCGGCATATAATTGACTGGTTGTCGGCTTTTTATCAAAAACTTGCCGCAAACCGAATAAAAAAAACTGTCTTTGATGATTTTTGCTCCCGATATGAAACCATCTTAAAATGGACAAATCTTCCATTACCCCTACGACCCGACCAGGGAACAAGACCACAAATTGAGTATATTTCCAATGCCATCCAATCCCACCGCCTGGCATCGGGAATCACTCTTCGAGATGACACACTTCTTGAACCTACAACCTTCCAGGATAGAACAACATCTACCATACAATTACCTGATATGGAATACCAGGTTGCCCTGGACGGACTTAGAAGTCTTTTTAATGTGGGATCTATTTTTCGAACCTGTGATGCTACAGGCGTCCGAACACTCATCCTTGGCAACACCCTGGGCAAGGAACATCCCCAGGTCCAAAAAACCGCCATGGGTGCTCAAGAATGGGTCCCCCAGGAAAAAACATCTGACCTTGCCAAAACCCTGGTAACCAAAAAAGAGCAGGGCTTTCGAATCATCGGCATGGAAACAGTTCCAGGATCTATCCCCTGCCACAAATTTGCCTGGCCTTCAAAGTGCGTGGTGGTATTTGGCAATGAAGAATATGGTATCTCCTCCCATGTTATGCCGGTGTTGGATGATATCGTCCATATTCCAATGTTCGGAAAAAAAAACTCTTTAAATGTAGCAAATGCCATGGCAACCGTTCTTTTCCAAGCAATTTTTGCCCTTAGCCTACAACACTGATTTTACCAGAATACGACACAAACTCTAACTATAAGGTTGTAACTTTCAGTTTTCAGCAGGCACGAATAATTATTCAAAAAGCCCCCAATCTCCGATGTGGATTCAAATTTTTGAGGACGGTTACTCTCCCATCGATCTGGGATAATTAACCAAGAGCCTTTGGGTTCTTTCCGATGCTCGCTTGATTACTCCACTGTCGTTGTCAAGCTCGATGCTGTCTGGGACCCCGAGAGAGCCTATGCATTTTAAAAAAGTAGCTACCACCCAGGTCCTGATTTTCACGTATATCTTTTGGAAGTTATAGCTCTATAGAAAATTTTACTCCTGACTATAAATACCATGATTACTCACCAGATATTTTTTTGCATTTTGGCTAACTTTATAGTATTCTGCCTTTAATTCAATTCAGTTCGTCTTTTGTATAGTTTTTTTATGAATCGTTCAAATTTTTAAATATAAATAAAAAAATATGGATACGATTAAAGTAGGTTCATCAAAGCCAAAATCTTTATTGATTCGATGTTTTGAAATCATTATTGTAGCTGCTATTTATTATAGCACTGCAAGACTGGGGCAGACACTTGCGATTCCGCCAGGTAATATAACTCCTGTGTGGATACCATCGGGTGTTATGCTCGCAGCCGTTCTTATTCGAGGGTATCATATTTGGCCAGGAATTTTTTTAGGGGCGTTTGTTGGAAACGTTTGGGCGTATATTGATTTTAGCTCTTTTCCTATCATTTTAAAATGTTTTTTCACTGGATCAATGAATGGCATTGGAGATGTTTTAAGTACTGCCGGTGCAGCATATATTATTGAAAAAACAACAGGAACGAAAAATCCTTTTAAGCGAAGTAGTCACATCATTAAATTCATTTTATTCGGTGTTATTGCAGGCCCGGCGATAAGTGCTGTTTTTGGTGTTACATCTCTTTGTATTGTCGAAATAATTCAATGGAACAATTATCTATACACATTAATAACGTGGTGGACAGGTGACGGTGTTGGTGCTTTGATAATTGCACCGGCACTAATCGTTTGGATTTTAGATGTAAAGAAAAAAACTTGGAAAACCCATGTTTTTGAGAACTCCCTTTTTTGGGTAATTTTACTCGTTACAGCGGCATATTGTTTACAACTGATCCCCATTAAAATGATATTTCATCTTCCCATGTTTTCACTTGCTCCAATTTTAATTTGGTCCTCCTTTCGTCTTGGGCAAAGGGTTACTTTTTTAGCAGTTTTTTTTATATCAACAATTACAATCGTAGTCACTGCGGCAGGTCAAGGTCCATTTTCCGGGAAAGCATTGAATGTATCGCTTACTGAGCTTCAATGGTTTATAGCGGTTATGTCAATTACCATTTTCATAATGGGTGGAGTAATAAATGAACTATTTTCATCAATGAATGCATTGCAAGATGCTCATAACAAATTGGAATTGCGTGTTAATTTAAGAACCACTGATCTCTTTGATACAAATAAAAAGTTAGAACGAGAAATCACCGAGCGCAAGAAGGGTGAAAAAAAAATAAAATCTGCCCTTATCGAGAAAGAAGTCCTATTACGTGAGCTTTATCATAGAACTAAAAATAATATGCAGACGATCATAGCCATGATTAACCTTCAGACTCAGAATATTGAAAATGAAACCGTTTTGGGAATATTTAAAGAGACTAATAACAGAATAAATTCAATGGTACTGGTTCATGAGAAGCTCTATCAAACGAAAAACCTTTCCAGAATTAATTTAAAAGATTATTTTATCGATCTGGTAGCTCTCATTGCAGATAGCTACCAGAATATATCAAAAAGTATAAAGATAACAACAGATATGGACAGGATCATGGTTTCAATTGATTCAGCAATTCCATGTGGTCTGATAATGAATGAATTGATTTCAAATGCCTTTAAACATGCATTCTTGGACGTTCAACAGGGTGAAATAAATATCAGTCTGAAAATGCTGGATGATCAGAAAATAGAGTTTGTTGTCGGTGATAATGGAATCGGCCTTTCCGATGATTTGGATATTAGAACTGTTGATACTATGGGACTTAAGTCTATTGTCGCATTAGCTGAACACCAACTTCCAGGTTCAGCTAAAGTTGTCATCAATAATGGAACAAAATTTCATATTACCTTTAAAGAATCATCAGACAAAGAGAGGGCATAATGTTGAAATCAAAGAAAAAAGTCATGATTGTGGAAGATGACTGGTTCATAGCTGATGATACAAAAAGAAGGGTGGAGAACTTAGGGTATACTGTGTCTGGAATTGAGCCAAGCGGAGAGGAGGCCATTAAAGCAGTCGAAAATGATCCTCCAGATTTGATTTTAATGGATATTATCCTTAAGGGAGAAATCGATGGTGTTCAAGCGGCTCAAAAGATTAATACAAACCATAATATTCCCATTATATATGTAACTGCATTTGCAGATGAGAACTTAATGGAACGAGTTAGAACAACAGGCCCATATGGATATATTACCAAACCTTTCAAGGAGTCAGAACTTCATACCGCAATCGAGATAGCCTTTTATAAACAGGAAATGGAAGCCAAACTTTTACAAGATCAAAAATTGAAAGCTATTGGCATCCTCGCAGGAGGCATTGCCCATGATTTTAACAATATTCTCTATCCGGTAATGGGATTTGCCGAAATTTTGAAAGAGGAGATCTCCTCAGATAGTCCATTGCAAGAGTATATTGATGAAATATTAATTGGAACGGAACGGGCAAGTGAACTTGTAAAGCAAATTCTTACGATTAGTCAACATACCCATAATGAATCAAAACCGTTGCGGATTCAATCAATTCTTGAGGAAGTTTTGAAATTATCGAGATCTATCCTACCGGCTTCAATACAGATAAAGCAGGATATTAGTGCCGATTGTGGTATGATAATGGCTGATCCAACACAAATTCATCAAATGATAATGAATTTGACCACCAATGCCTTTCATGCCATGGAAACAGATGGTGGTGCCTTATCATTCTCGCTTAGACAGATCGATCTAAGCACGGAATGCAATTTTAATTTAAACTTGTCTCCTGGTCCTTATATTTGTTTAACCGTGTCTGATACAGGCGTTGGTATAAACTCCGATACAAAAGAAAAAATATTTGACCCGTATTTCTCCACTAAAGAAAAACACAAAGGTACTGGCCTGGGACTTTCTGTTGTGGATGGAATAGTAAAAACATATAATGGTAAAATTGTATGTAGAAGTAAACTTAAAAAAGGCACTACATTTGATATATATCTGCCACGAATTGTTTCGGATGTTGTTGATAGTAGTGATGAAAGCAAAATGCCATGAAAGACTGGGAATGGGCATATTTTGTTTGTGAATGATAAAGAATCGATTGTAAATTTTGCTAAAAAAATTTAGAATGATCAGGTTACAACGTGACTTGTTTCAATAGCAGCCTTGAGGCGTTGGATTCGTTACGCATCAGTCCAAGCAAATAGCCAGTATTTGTTCTAAATTTGAACTATACAGTCATTTTTTACAATAGATTGAGGTGAATCAAATCTCAAAAGTAAGGAAAACTGTTAACCAGGGTTCAATGCTGTGTTTTGCCACCCACGGAATCTACTATTTCGTATACATGTTTGGCAAAGCCGTATCCGGCTTCGGTATATAAATTAAAGACTGTGTGCGCACCGGCGTCTTTTAATGCTTCGACCTCATCATCAAATTTTACCGTGGCCGCAATCGAACCGGTATACTTGAGTTCCGTCAAAAGGGACACGGCGGTCATATTCGCCGCATGTTCCGGCAAGGTAAGTAAAACCGTCTGTATCTTTCCCTTATCTTGGCTGCTTTTTACCCAGAAGTCATAATCTGTGGGGTCACCGCATATGACGTTGCGACCGGCGGCAATTTGCTTTTGGACGATTTCTTCATCAAAGTCGATCCCGATCACTACCTCACCATAGCGCCGGTGCATGTCATCATAGACGCCGATTCCAACGCGTCCCATACCAAAGATAGCAATTTCAGCATCACCCGAATCGATGGGCTGGTCTTCGGCCAGCCGCATTTTTGTTTCAAACGATTTCAATCGTCTGGAAAGTCGTGAATAAATTGAGTGGGCATAAGTATTCATGGGCGATGCCAGTACAAGGGTGATCGACAGGGAGATGGCAATAATGGTGAGCCACTCGCTTACTATCCATCCGTTTTTAAAACTGGTGGTGGCCACCAGAAGACCGAATTCACTGTAGTTGGCAAGGCAAAACGAGGTCAACAGGGACGTTCGTACCCGCAGTTTAAATCTGGTGAGCAGGAAAAAAAAGAAAACGACCTTGAAAATTACGCCCACCGCCAGCAGTCCGCCAAGGCCGACGGCTTGCAAGCTGGGTACGCCTGCCAGGCCAATGCTGAGAAAAAAGCCAACAAGAAACAAATCCTTGAAATTTAAGAGTTCTTTGGCCATTTCTTTTGCTTTTGGGTGATCGGCTACAAGTATACCGATAAACAGCGCCCCAAGATCAGGTTTTAACCCGACATATCCAAAGCCGCCGGTTCCCAATCCCAGGGCCAGAAATATGCTAAAAAGCAACAAAAGCTCCCGATGCCCAACGCGATTTAAGATGGCAAAAAGACCCGGTCTGGCAATCAAAAGGCCACAGACCAATGCTATGGCCCAGGGTGATGGGATTTGCCCCGTTGAGAAAGTCAAAAAAAGTACAGCAAAGATATCCTGCATGATCAGGATGCCAATAGAAACACGGCCGTGGAGGGAAGACATGTCCCCCCGTTCTTCCAATACCTTAACGGCAAACACTGTACTGCAAAAACTCAATGCAAAGGCCATCAACAAGGATAACCTAAAATCCAGAGTATCAAATACCGGGAGCCTTAATAGACTCAGTGTATAGATACCGCCTCCGAAAAAGATGACCGTGACCATCATATGAATAGAAGCACCTGCCCAGATTTCAGGTTTTACCAGAGTCCTGAGCCGCAATTTCAACCCGATTGAAAACAACAATAGAGTCACACCCAGATCAGCAATTTTTTCAAGTGTCTCACCACCTTCAACGCCGAACGCCTTGAGTACAAACCCGGCGATCAGATATCCGACCAGCGGCGGCAGTCCCACGCGGTTGACTACAAAACCCAGGATGAAAGCAACCAGTATCCAGAGAGGGTCCATAAAAGAGCTCCTTTCGAATTATTTCATATTATTCTTTATTCAATTTTTCAAAGTATATGATAATTTTATTGCTAATGGTTTACTACTTTCCAACTGGCTGGGTTAATATCCCCGTGCTTTTATTGACTTTAATCCGATTGACTTGACAAAAAGCATTTCCCTATCCTATACATGGGATCAAATTCCAATACAATTTGTATTTATAATATTTTCATGGGTAGACAAATTATTCTCCAAAGATTAGTCTCAAACCTGGTTAGATCGTCAAATAAACCAACAAGAGGAGGGAATCATGATCAAAAAAGCATTTAGTATTGTTATTTTGTTACTTCTAGGATTATTCATCATGCCGCCGATTTCATTTGCAAAGGGAGAAGTTTCAAGACTTAAGGAAAATTTTTCATCCCTGGAACAATACCGTAATGTGATTGAAGATATAGCAGATCAGGGGGATTCTGCTGTTTTAGAGCTCATTGAACTCGCAAATGAAAAGACTTGGACAAAAAGCGCAAAGCAGATTCGAAAAAATAGAAATGCCAAAGTTACTGCATTGAATCTTTTGGGAGAAATTGCCTCAGCTTCGGCCCTTGATACCCTTGAACAAATTTTAATCTATTCTGATAACCCAAGCCTGATTATCAACTCTGCCAGGGCAATTGGCAACACCGGTGGAAAAAAAAGCTTTAAAATTCTTAAAAAAGCCCTCCGGGGTGCAAACAAGGGGATCTATTCCAGAAGCAATAAGATAAAACAAGCCTCCATAATAGCCATTGGGCTATGTGGAGATAAAAGGGGGATAAAACTATTAAGAAAAGAACTTAATAACCCCGATAATAGTGAAATAACATTAATCTATACAGCAGGCTCCCTTGGATTACTCGGTGAAAATGAGGGTTTCGATATTGCCGCAAAAGGTTTGAAATCATTAACCCCAAGAATAAGGCTTTCCTCAATACGAGCACTTGGAATAATCGATACTGTTTCTTCGGAAAAACTTATTGAACCATTCACTTTTTTCGATGTAAAAATGACATACAAAAAAACTGCAAGACTTTCCATGGCACAACTTGAATGCAATAAAGCTTCCAAAGATAAAAAAGCCGAAATGATCCAGAACTATCTAACCTCAAACCCCAAAACAACAGACTTTATCCAATGGGGAACCAGAAAATTAAAAAAAATGAACACCGACAAATCAAGAGAAATTCTTCAAGATTTTTCCAGGCTGGAGGCACCGAAATATTCCCTGCTCAGGCATGCCGCAAAAATTAAACTGAAAACCTTAAAATAGATGACTGTAAAATATCTAACTTTATTGTACCAACCCATCAATATTTGTAAAATATTTTTACTTTAGACATGGAGAACATTATGAAAAAAGCAAACATTATAATCTCCTTTTTTTGGGCAATCATTCTCATTCTCCCTACAAATGTTTTTTCATGGGATAATAATATTACCCACCCAAACATAACCAACAAGGCTGTGGACTATTTGATATCAACTGATTCAAGTTACTCATATCTCTCAGATTATTCCAACTTTAATATAGATACAGATTCCCAATTAACATTTATAGACGAGGGATCCGTTAAAGAGGATTCACTATTAAGCAGTAACTGGAATACAAGTGACTGGGATGCCGATACCTGGGGAAACCGCCAGGACACCATAGTCCCCTCTCTTTCATGGCTGGGTCATGGTTACAACCCCAAAAATGGTCAGGCATGGGATGGAATTGCCGATAATCAAAACACACTGGAATATTCAAGAACAATTTGGGATGATATCAACAATTCATCCAATAGATATTTCCAAATCGGAAGATTTTGCCATCTGATCGAAGACATGGCTGTCCCAGCCCATGCAAATGCTGACATTCATACCGATGGAGATGATCTGGAAATCTATTCCAAATATTACTTTAACACCTATAATATCAACATCGAAATACCCCGAAGACCTGCAAGCGACGGATTACCAGCCGATTCAAACCATGAAGACCTGACAGAGGATTCAACAGATAATTTCATCCAAAATGTAGCATGGCGCACCTACTACATGACAAGTTACTATGGAGGAACACTTATTGACGAAGATGGAGACAGTCAACCTGACAGCGAACTGAAAAGAATGTTTCCATATTCCGATGGCGGAGTTCACTATGACGATGGTGGCTGGTTTGTTAATGATTCATATGTAATAGATGATGTTGGTAATAATTGGATCGGATGGGGAATTGGAATCAATCCGGACTGGTGGGAATGCCCTGGAGATTCCGATTACTACTATCTTGAAAATATTGATGGAGACGAATCCGGAACATCGGGCAGTGTTAATGGACAAGGAACAACTCCTGCGGTATTTAAAATTAATAAATTCACACGTATTACCAGTGCTGACAATCTGGATGACATGCTTGCAACCAACAACAAAATCCTAGCTCAAATTTATTGTGAGAGCCTATATCAACTTGCCACAGAATGGGTAAGCGGATTTATAATTTTTGCTGAAGAGTAAAACAAAAATACAGCACCGGGTGCATACTTTTCCCAGGATACTAAATATTATATTTTTATCCAGTTCGGAAACGGTATGAACCCGGTACCGCTATCACTAAAATAAACGCGAATCAATTCAACATTGATATTTTTTTTGCCTTATCCGGATTTTTATTGTACCATACTTCCAATTACTCCATAAAAAATTCAAGAATCGTACAAGGATAGATATAAAAGATCTGTCGCCGATGAACCTTAGATGGTTGTTTATGTATCTGAGCGCCCCGATTCAAAGACATTGTATCCTTGATACGAAAAACATTCTATTTTGACCTCTTGCAAAAAGAGAACAAATTCAGGGAGAAGGTAAGATGAAATCACTATTGATAGGAATTCTTATATTTTTTTCTTGTTCCCCGCAGCTTTTCGCAAAGGATAAATTAACCTGGCTAACATTAAACTGGCCACCGTGGATGATTTTAGAAGGGAAAGATCAGGGAAAGGGGCAATTTGATTATATTCTCAGAGAGGCTCGTAAAAATTTACCCCAATATGACCATGTAACCGAAAAAATGAATTGGGCAAGATTTTGGTACGAAGTAAAAAATAACAATAATATTTGCTCCCCATTTGTATTAAAAACTGCCAAAAGAGAGGAAATTGTTTATTTTTCAATACCCCACACCTTTGTTTTACCCAATGCAATCATAATGAGAAAAACAGATATAAAACGATTGGGAAATCCGGATACATATTCCATTGTAGAATTATTGCAGGACAAAAGATTTAAAGGATATGTAGAAAAATCAAGATCTTTTACCGCAATAGTGGATAATGTTCTGCAAAAACATGAATCGGGTTCAAATCTGACACGTGTGGCGGAAAGTCCTGAATCACTGATTAAAATGGTGGCAACCGGAAGAGTTGATTACACAATAGAATATCCCATTGTTGCAGCGTATTATGACAAAAACGAGCAACTTCTCAATAAGTGCAGGGAAGGAACTATATTGAAAATTGGCCTTCCATCTTCATTTTTATCAGATTTGGCAATAGCGGTATTTGGTTCTTGTTTTCAATACGATCTATGAGATATTCCCAAAATGAAATCCCTA
>JAAELK010000504.1 GCA_024226935.1 Desulfobacteraceae bacterium | reverse complement strand
GTTGTGCTCAAATAAAATTTGATTTATTAGTACTTTTGCAGGGCTGGCCAATCGAATGGATGAGATATGACTCAGGGAGTGATATTATACCATCGACTTGACCAGCCTTCTTTCTTTAAAAACTGGATCATCGAGTAAAAGATTCTTTTTCTTTTTCATGGTACTGCTGGCAGCCGCCTTTCCCTGGACTTTTTTAATTCCGGCAGTCGTGGCAGGTCTCAGGGAAAAAGGGATACAGCCCCCTTTTTTTAATATGCAGGATGGCTGCTTGTGCTTTCCTGGGTGGAAGTGACCTTTGCATATCCTTTGTTGAGTATCGGGTATATTGTTACGGCAGTTGCCGGATCAGAGTGCTTCCAGGTGTTTTGGCACTTTTTGCTTCATCTCATACTATCAGCAATCCAATGATAGATTTTCATAATACCGGCTTGCATTATGTCTGTATTGTAGGGTTCTCCTTCATTTGATACACATCGGCTTGCATGGTAGCAGGTATTGCATCAATAAGGCCAATATAAATCTCTGCATTACTCCAGGCTGATTTTCTTAAGATATTACTGGCTATTTTAGTGCTGAGAACACCTCCCCGGCTTGATCCCATTAAGAAAATACTCTCAACCGTGGAACCGGTTCCATGTTTTAGAAATCAGTTGGTAAATGCATTTTCTGCTTTGTTTTTCGCTGCTGATGTATTTTCCCAATTGAAATTGGAATTAAAAACTATTGCCAGAAATGTTTCATCCGGGTGATCCTTCCAGGCAAATGCGGTTTTTTTCCAGCGCACCCGATCAACGGTTAACGGCAATTGTGCTGATGCCTTATAAGCAGTCAGGCAGACACAAACGATAAAGAATGTACTCTATACAGCATCTATTTTTTTCATAGAATCCCCTTTTCCTGATCATTTTTTGTCCATTGTCTGTATGAAATAGTCCACCGCAAAGGCGAAAAACTCCCGGTGACTCTGACCTTGCAGTATTGTATGTTTCATTTTTTTCAGCAGTATCCATCCGTGTACCGCTCCCCAGAATGCAATCGCAATCTTATCGGGCTGTACATCATCAGGAAATCTTTTTTGCCCAAGCCCCTCCTCGATAACAGATGTTATCAGGCTGATAATTTTGAATCCGGCCAGATCGATCCGTTCTTTTAATTCAGGCGTAAAAATCACTTCCGGTGCAGACAGGAAGTAATTAATAATATCGAAATAGAATTTTTGTTTCTCGCTGAATGTCAGGTAAGCAAACCCGATGTCTCTCAGTTTCTCATCAATCTTTTGTGAGCTATTAGCGATTTTCTCAACGTCCTTGTGAAGGATTGATAAGCCTTCAGCCTGTATGGCTGCCAGAATTTCATCTTTATTTTTAAAATGGAAATAGATCGTTCCAACGCCAATTTCAGCTTCTTTGGCGATCAGATTGATGGATATGGCATCCAGTCCCAGCGTTATGAGCAGCTGACGTGATGCATCCAGAATCTGGCGCCTGCGTTCCTGTTTTTCCCTTAATCTTCTTTCCTGAACTCCCATGCTTTCTCCTTACAGCTTTTCTTCCGACGTCAGTTCTGATTTAAATTGCCGGGTCATCAGTTTTTCATAGATTACCGGTGCAATCCGGCTGATCCAGTAGGCAAGCTTGCCAACGGGGGTAATAATTATAAGATTCTTTCCTTTAACTGCTCCCTGATAGATATTTTCTGCGGTATTTTCCGGTGTGTCAGGTTTGCCCATATCAGATCTTGGTGAAGTTAATATGTTCCCGTCTTTCCCCAATGCTTTTGTCTGCATAGGCGTTTGGATAAATCCCGGACACACAATCATCACCCGAACCCCTTTTGATCGGACCTCAGCCCTTATGGAAGTAAAAAGACCATGCATGGCATGTTTGCTTGCACTATACCCGGAACGTGCAAGTAGCGGGGCAATGCCTGCTATGCTTTCATTGGCAACAATCAGCCCGTTTCTCTCAATCAGTGAATGAATCGCAGCTTTTGTGCAGTAGAGTGAACCGAAAAAATTAACGTCCATCACTTTCTTAAAAACAGAGACATCTGTATCAATAAACAGGCTTCGATGGGTAATACCGGCATTGTTTATCAGAACATCAATACCGCCATGAAGTTTTATGACATCGTCAATTGCAAACTTGCACTCGCTTTCATTGGTCACATCACAAAGGACAGTGGTTATTGAATATCCGTTTTTTGCAAACTCCGAAACACATGCTTCAAGGTTATCCCTATCCATATCCAAAAGAACAACGTTGGCTTTGGCACTGGCAAACCGTTTTCCTATCGCTTTTCCGATACCGCCGGCACCGCCTGTTATAATAATAACCTTATCCTTAAAAGACCAGTTCTTGCTCATTATTCCACTCCTTTTAGTCTACTGCCCGCAGTTTGAGACTGTTCATCCGGCAGGTTTCGTCTTGTGAATATGAAAACCATTGCAAGTCCTGAAATGATATGCCAAAGCCCCCACCATGCCACCAAAATAGCCATCCCCCCCAAATCACTGAAAAAGTTAAATACCAACACAAGGCCAAGGGCTGAATTTTGAATGCCCACCTCAATGGATAACGCTCTGCAATCTCTTTCAGGCAATCGGGTAAGACGGCCGCACCAATAGCCAATATTTAAGGCCATGGCATTATGAATAAAAACGGCAATCATTACGATGCCCACAGAACCGGCAAAAACGTGAAAATTAGCTGATAAGGCGCCGCACACAATCACAACAAAAAATATCAGTGAAAAAATTTTAAAGGGTTTTCGAACGATTGTGGATAAATTGGGAAAAAATCGTTGCAATATCTGTCCGGCTGCAAGAGGAATTCCAAGAATCAGAAAAACCGTTGCAAATACATCCATCGGACTCAGGTTGACGGTTCGTAAAATGTCTGCTGTATAAGGATTCAGGTTTCCCCATAAAGACAGATTAAGAGGAGTCATGAAAATAGCAGCTATACTTGAAATTGCAGTCATACTGATTGATAGGACACAATTTCCTTTTGCCAGATATGTCATGATATTGGATAGATTACCACCCGGGCATGCTGCGACAAGGATCATACCAAGGGCTATGGATGGTGTTGGTCGTATAATAAGTGTCAGCAAAAATGTGAATGCTGGTAAAAAAACAAACTGGGTTATCAGCCCTATTAAAGGCGCTTTTGGGGCAATAAATACGCGTTTAAAATTATCAAAGTTAATATCAAGTGATACACCTAACATCATGAATCCGATGGCCATGTTAATAATTATCATGGCTTCCGGACCGGAATTGAGCCGAATCTGATCAATCGTTGTTGGATCCATAGCCAGTCTCCCGGGCAGCAGATTTTATTTTTACATATATTTCACAGTTACATATATTTCATTGTTACATTGTTTTTCAGATTATCATGTCAAGGCCGTCAGGCTTTATATGCGCCAATATTCGCCAGGGCCATAGACCCCGGGCTCACCGTTGTGGTATCTGTCATAACATTGATACAGGCAGGTTTTCCCGAAGCAAACGCTTTTTCAATGGCAGGTTGGATATCTTCAGGATTTTCCACTTGAATGCCGAAGCCACCAAGGGCTTCCACCGTTTTATGATAGTTCACTTTTCCGATCCAGGTTCCGGCTTCAATGGCATGACCGATACGGATTTGCTGGCTGTGCCGGATCATCCCCCATCCCTGATCATTGGCTATAACAACGACAATGGGCAGTTTTTTACGAACCATGTTTTCAAATTCCATAAAATTGAAACCAACAGCGCCATCTCCGGTTATCAGCAATACCCGTTTATCCGGGTAGCAAAGTTTTGCAGCAGAAGCATACGGCAGTCCAACACCCAGTGCACCGAAAACACCATAGTCCAGATAGTGGCCCGGTTTTTTCATGGTTCGGGTCATGCCCATCCAGGTTGTGGTATCCCCCCCGTCTGCAACCACAAAATCATCGTCTTGATTCATGAACTCATTAATTTCTTTTGCCAGTCGCATTGGATGAATAGGTGTGTTGTCACTGTTCCAGGTCTCTTTGGCCGGTGTCTTGCCGTCAGCTTCAGCGGTTTTAAGCTTTTCTATCCATTCAGAAAATTTTCCTTCAGGTATCAGGGCATTATCATCTTTAAGCTTTTGGTTGCAGGTGGCTAAAAACGGTTTCAGATCGCTGACGATTGGCAGAGCAACACTACGATTTCGTCCTAATTCTTCGGCATGGATATCAACCTGAACAACTTTGGCTTCAGGATTAAACACATCACCAAACATATAATATAATGAAAAGCGTGTTCCCAAAACGACAACAAGATCCGTTTCAAGATAAGCTGCAAACGCACCGCCCGGTCTTATGGCAAGAGAACTTTCAAAGCATTGGGGATGGGTATCTGAAATAGTTCCCCGTCCGGAAAGAGATGTGAACACAGGCAACCCTGTTATTTCAGCAAATTTAATAAGTTCGTCTTCAGCCTCTGCCTGCCAGACTCCTGTCCCCGCAATAACAACCGGATTTTCAGCTGCGTTGATCATCTTGAGCATTTTATCCGCGCCTTCCAAATCAGTAGGTTTTCCTGGCACAGGCGTTGATAGCTGCTTTAGTGTACCCACATCAACTGAAGCGTTTAAGATATCAACCGGAATTTCGAGATAAACAGGTCCGGGTCGACCGGCAATGGCAGTTCTGAAAGCCATTTCAATAAACTCAGGAATACGTTGTGTTTTTAAACAGACAAAGGTTTTTTTAACCATAGGTGCAATCACAGGTTCTTGAGACATATCCTGAAGATCCAGTTTTTCTTTATGATCCAGCCCCACACACCCGGCGATGATAACAAGGGGTGTATTGGAGAAATAAGCACTGGCAACGCCGGTAAGCGCATTTGTAAATCCCGGCCCGGCGGTTACCATGGCAACACCGGGCTTTCGAGTCATTTTACCCCAAGCTTCTGCCATAAAAACTGCAGCTTGTTCGTGCCGGGTATCATACAGGGTTACAGAGCTGTTCTCCAGATATTGATAAATGGGTGTTATATGACCGCCGCTGAGTGTAAAGATGTAGTCTATACCTTTTTCAACCAGAGCCTCTGCCGCAAGCTGTCCGCCTGTTTTAGTTTCCATGATATTTCTCCTTTTCGTTATTAGAATTCTACCTGAAAAGTAGTTTTGGCTTAATTTCAGACTCACAAAGCGTTTGGAACAATAAACCTTTTTTGAGATGGGGTTTTATAATTCCATTAACTGGCCACCGGTGACATTTACTGTCTGCCCCGTCATATACGATGATGCCTCTGATGCTAGAAAGGCAACTAAACTTCCCACTTCATCAGGGTCTCCGATTCGGTTCAAAGGAATGGTTTTGCACATTTCGGCTTCCCGTTCTTTAATTGTGCTATTAAAAAACTGTGCTTCAAGGCCGAAACGCCACTTTTCAAGATCCGTTCTGATCTGGCCCGGACAAGCTGCATTCACACGAATGCCATTGGCCCCAAGCTCCATAGCCATAACCTTTGTCAGCATAAGCACCCCGGCTTTTGCAACAGCGTAGGCACCGTTAAAAAGCGGCGGCACTTTAGCAGCTCTTGAAGAAATATTTACGATCACACCGCCGGGTTGAGGTAATAGCGGCAGAACTGCTCTGGACATGCGAAATACACTGTGAAGATTAACATCTATGGTTTTTAGCCATGCCGCTTCATCATAGGTATGAACGGCATTGGGAACGCCGAAAGAAGCACCGGCATTGTTCACCAGAATATCCACTTTACCGAAGGTTTCCCGGCATGTGACCATCATCGCTTCAATCATATCGTTGTTTGTAACATCAACACTAACAGCGATAGCTTTTACTCCAAATTCCTTTTTGAACTCTTCTGCAATCTCCGTCATTTCCGACACAGTTCCGGTTCGGACGTTTTGAGTTTCTCCCTGCTCTGACCCCAAATCAGCGATCACAATATGAGTCCCGCAACCCGCAAGTTTTTTAGCAATGGCATATCCGATACCGGTTCTTTTCCCAGAACCGGTAATTACTGCCACTTTCTCCTTTAAATCAGGGTACATGGCGTTTCTCCTCAAAGCTTGATCAGTTATGACTGTTTTTAGTATTATTCTTTATAGAGCGACTTTCTTTATTCGAATGGTATTCAAGTTTGGAGCTACCGTCAACTAAAAATATATTTATCCTGGGAAAAACAGGCGCGTATTATGTAACGAGCCGGATCGCCAAGGCCTGTTTTGTCATCGGAAATTTTTTTGTCACTCCCTTTTATTTGTAATAAGGATACTGGTATTGCTCTGAACCTTTCAGAAAAAAAAGAATCAATACATTAATTTTATGAAACGGGTTGATGAAGAAGTGGACGAAAACGGCGAAAGAGGTTATGATAAAAAAAAAGGAGAATAAGTATGTCGCAAGCGACATTGGAACAACTCAAACAACTTACCCCGGATCAGATAAAGATAGAACACCCAAGTCTGGAAAAGGATTGGACGGCCCACCTGATCTGGCTGATAGAAAATAAACCTCGGTGGACACAACAGACGTTTCAGGAAAGCCGGATGGAGTTGTGGCACGCCCTGATGTCAGTGGTACAAAAGGCAAGCCTTGCAAGGGCGATCAAAAAAGTCCAAGGAGATCTGACCCCGGATCAGATAGAAAAAATAATTTACGATCAGATAGTAGCCCCGCCGATCATCCAGGAAGTAGAACCGATGGAAGAAAAGATCCAGGAACAGATAATGAATTGGAGTTACAATCTCTACTGAGACAACGAAGGTCTAAATCTTTCTCTTTATTTAGTGAAAATGCTGTTTTAATAAAATCCTTTGCCTTGGTTAATTTGTTTAAACCAATGTAAAGTTTTGCATGGCTTCCAATAATAATTGGATTCCCAGGCTTGAGTTCTATTTTTTTTGCTGAGGTTTGACTTGCCCGGGGCGGTAAAAAATATTATTGTGGTCTCAGTTTAAAACGTATAATATTTTATGGGTAAAAAATTATGGCTTTGATTTTGAATATCATTTGGTTTATTTTGGGCGGCGGGCTTGTGTCATGGCTTTTATGGGTGGTACTGGGTAGTCTTTTGTTTCTTACTGTCGTGGGTATTCCCTTCGGGTTTGCAGCTTTCAGGATTGCCGGGTTTGCGGCATTTCCCTTTGGCAGGCAGCTTGTGGATTCTAGGGTAGTGGGGGAGGAGCGGGTAATCGGGACCGGTCTTGCCAATTTTTTGTGGATCATCCTGGCGGGTATCTGGCTTGCCATTTCCCATATTCTGGTCGGTATCAGTCTTTGTCTGACCATTGTTGGAATCCCTTTCGGATTTGCTCATTTCAGACTGGCAGCAGTTTGTTTTGCTCCATTGGGTAAACGCTCGGTGCCTAAGTAATTTATTTGCTTTTTAGAATCTCATAGGCCCTCTGGATTTCCAGAAATTTTTTATTGGCCAGATGGGAAAATTCTTTACCCATCTGGGAGACCTTATCCGGGTGGTATCGTTTTATTTTTTCTTTATAGGCTGCCTGGATTTGTTCTGGTGTGGCATTGGGGCAAACCCCTAAAATTTCATGGGCAGATTTGAATGATGGGGAATCTTTTTTCGGATCAGCCTGTTTTTTTTTTGTTCTGTCCGTGTGTGCCTGCCCCGGGTTGGAATTGTTTTCCGGGGCAGGGGCACCCCCCGCCCCGGGCGTTTTTTTAAAGAAAAACCCAGGCAGTTTTCCATGGCGGATCAAATGGGAAATGGCCCAGATAACAATGGCGTCATCGATCCACCCCGCGTAGGGCAGCAAAAGATCGGGGATAACATCCACAGGACTTATCATATAGGCAAGCCCGAACAAAATTAAAAGTATTTTCAGGTATAGGTCCATGCTTGTGAATATCAGTCCTGATTTAATACGTCAATCATGGTAAAAATCTGTTTTTTATTTTCCTTTGAGAGAATCTTTTTCCTTAGAAATACCACGGCGTCAAAGGTGCCGCTGACATAAATCTCTCTGCCGTTGATATTATGTTTGAATTCAAAAAGAGAAGATCCGTCTTCTGCCGTGAGGGTATAGGTGTGCCAACCATGTCCGGCCAGGTGCTCTTTGGGAACACCCCATTGCTTCTCCTGGATTTCAGGGTCCCGGATCTGTTGGATTTGTTCCATATTAAAATCGGCACCCAATTGATTAAAATAGCCCACCATGGCTTTGGCAGTCCCCGAGGTGTCGGCTTTTCCCTGTTGGTGACTTTCTTTTACTTCAAGGTGATAACCCTTGAAAAGATCTGGAAATGTCCTGGCGGCGTAGGCCATCATGGCCTGAAGACCTACAATTTGTTTGGCCATGTTGGGGGCAATGACGGCAGGCATGGATGATAGGAGTATAGTTTGTTCCAATTCTTCCCGGTTTCCCCCCGTGGTTCCCATGACAAAGGGGATATTGTTTTTTGTATAAAATCGGGCATTTTCATTCACAGCTGTGGGATGGGTATAATCAATGGCAATAAAAAATGGATATTGGGACAGGATCTCTTTTATCTTTTCATCCCTCGTATCAGGTTTGACAAGTAAAAATTGCTTTTTGTCCACCATTGCGGTTGTATCTGAAATATTTGCTCCCGTCAGGGAATAGGGCATTACAAAAAAGCGCTCATCGGCAAGGCCCGCAGCAGCCATTATCTGTGCTACATTTCCAGGCAGTCCGTTGATCATGATCGGTATTTTTTCCATACAAGGATTTCCTTACAGGGTTTTTATAAGTTTACTTAAGGTTGGTAAAGACGTCATATCCCGGATAATGGATTTTAAAGACAAAATCCCGGCCGGGATATGAGATTCAAAGCTTTTTTTCCCTTTGACCCGGGAAAGAAAGGCAAATGCCCCTAAAAATTGAAGATTCCTGGTTAAACAGCAAAATTTATAGCTCTCTTCAAATTTATTTTTTTCTGCCTTTGAATTAATTTCCAGCCGGGACATGGTGTATGATAATAATTTTTTTTGCACGGTTTTGGGCAGTTTAACATAGGGGTCAATTAAAAGGGAAGCAAGATCATATTGTAACGGGCCGATTCTTGCGGATTGAAAATCGATGAAATAAATTGTTTCATCCCTTATCATGATATTTTTGGACTGGAAATCCCGGTGCATTAAGCCGGTAAAACCATATTTTAAGGCATTTTCGGCAATTGTGTTAAATTCATGGGCATAGGTATCAAACAAAAGATCTTTTCCAAGGTAGTTTTGGATAAAGGCCGTCATGAAATAGGCACATTCTTTTTCCAAGATGACCTCTTTGGAGTAGGATTTTGTTTGGCAGGTCCACCTGGTATCAAAGTTTTGAATACCGGTCTGGGAAAATTCAATGAGCCGGTCGATGACCTTTTTATATAGGTCAATGAGGGTGGCAGGGCGCGGATTTTGGGTGACCATGGAAGTCAGATGGATATCCCCCAGGTCTTCTAAGGCCACCTGCCCGGAAAGCTCATCATGCCCTAAAATTTTTGGTACGGCAATTTTTTTGGTGGATAGATGGTTACCGATGTTGACAAAAGCCTGAAGCTGCTCCCAATTTTCATTGGGGGGAAGGCAGATGCCATGGTCGCAGATGACCATGGTATTTTTTCCATGGCAGGCCCGGAACCATAATCGGTCAGATCCGTCTCCCGGAATGGGATCGATTTGAATTTCATGGATTTTATTTTCCGGCAGGCCCAGAACGTGGGCACTGAGGCATTGCCGGGAAGTTTTTGCATAGGATGGGATTGTACCTATATCTTTCCAGAAAATTGATTCTGCCCTGTGGGCTTTTATTTTTTTTGCCGGGGCAAGAGCCTTGTAAACATCAATGCTGGAAAATTTTTTTTGCTCTGGTTGATTTGATTCCTTTGGTTCTTCCGGCATGTGTGAATAGATGCCGGGGGATAAAACCTGAATTCCGGTAAAGGCAAGACCCTCGCCCGGCGGAGCATTAAAATTTTCGATGAATCCGTTTCCATCCACCCGGATCTTGTTAAATTGAGGATAATTGTGAACTACCAGGGTGGCAAGAGCACGGGATGCCAGGTGGGATTCATATATCTGTTTAAGATCGATATCAAAAATAATATCCGCATTGATCACAAAAAAAGGATCTTTGTCCATAAATTGCTGGATATTGGCAATGGCTCCACCGGTATCAAGAATTTGGGGTTCGTATATGGTTTGGATCATTTTTTTGAAGCGATGTTGCTCGATAAAGGCATTAATTTGTTTGTGGCAATGGTGGGTATTGATGAAAATCCTATCACATCCACAATGGATAAGTTTTTCAATGGTAAGCTCCAGCATGGGCCGCTGGTTGAGGGTGAACAAAGGCTTGGGGACGCTTTTTGTATAGGGTAACAGGCGTGTACCAAGCCCAGCTGCAAGAATCAGTGCTTTCATAATCTCTAGGACACGGTCAACCGGGTCAGGCGGTCAATAATTTCTTTATAGTAATCAATTTGAATTTGATCCTCGGATCCATTGATTCCATTTCTGGCAAAATAAGTGGCAGCATTGCGGTAATTAACCAGAGACAGGGATTCTTTGAGGGAGATATTGTTGCGTTTATAGAGTTTACTGCCGAAGGCCTGGATTTTTTTGGTCTGTTCCTTTGCATCATATTTATCGGTTTTTTCTTTTTCAAGGAAGAGCAGAGTGGTCTTATAAGATTCAAAGAAGGGGAGTAAAAAGGCGGCAAACCATTTGAGCTTGCGCAGGCCCTGGGATGTCAGTTTAAGCATATCGGCACTGGTTGTGTCCGGTACCAGTATGCCCTCATTTATAAATCCTTTTATGCATTTGGAAATCTGTTCTTCGGGGGTAATTTCTTCATCATAGGAAAACTCATCAGTATACATTTTTTGTAAAAATTTATATCTTAGCACAAGATCGGACAGGGAAAAGTTAAATCGGTCAATTTCTAATATGGCCACTGCTGTGTAAGCCGAGGGTACAAAAAAAGATATCACCGAGTTCTTATAATAGTCCAGGATGGCTCTTTTATTGTGTTTGACAATAAAGGTGGTGTTGTCTGAAATTTCACCTTCATCATCGTCGGCAAGTTCAATGAAATTTCTGGAGATAAAGTTATTGATTACGGTATTAAATGCATTATCCGGGTCCATGATCAGGGTGTCTGACAATTCCGCATTTTTAAATGTCAAAAGATTCATATAGGTGTTCACCCGCTCGATCATCTGTTCCTTGACAAAATGGTTTTGGGTATCATTTAAGATGGCAGAGGCAATGATACCATGGGGGGTAACCACTGTATTCTCATTAATTGAATTGATCAGTTTATAAGCAAATTGTTTGACAAATTGTATGTATTCCTCGTCTGTGGTTCTGGTCAAATCGATGTTTTTTGCTTTTAAATAGTCCTTAAAGGATAGAGGTTCATCAAATTTGATATAAACCTTTCCATATTTTTTCTTCAAAAATTTTCTGGTATTTATCAGTCCTTTGAGGGTTTCAGGATTCTTTTTTCCACCTTCAATTTCTTTTAAATAGGCATCTTCTTCAAGGACTCTGTCATATCCTACAAAGACCGGGACAAAGAACAGGTTGTCACAGGCTCCATTCATATAGGCTTTGATGATCATGCTAAGTCCGCCGGGTCTGGGAGTTAAAAGCTTTCCTGTCCGGCTTCTGCCTCCTTCGATAAAAATTTTAATGTTAAACCCTTCATAGAGCAGTTTTTCAAGGTAGGCAGCAAAAATTTTTGTATAGAGTTGTGCTCCCTTAAAGGTACGTCGCAGGAAAAAGGCACCCCCTCCCCTGAATAGTGGACCCAGGGGCCAGAAGGATAGATTTTTTCCTGCGGCAATATGGGGGCAGGGCATGTTGTTTTTGAACATCACATAGGGCAGCAGCAGATAGTCCAGATGGCTTTTATGGCAGGGAATCAGGATCAGGGGGGCTTCTGTGGATTTTTCCCTCATCCGGTTGATCTCCTCTTGATTGACTACCAGGCCTTCAAAGATATTTTTAAAAACCCAGTTTAAAATCCAACTTAGGATATTAATAATCCTCAGATTATAATTTGCTGCTATCTCTTTAATGTAAGAGGCTGCTTGTTTATTGATTTTGTAGAGGGGTATATTATTTTTAGCGGCGTAATCGGCTAAATATTCCCTGAGGGATTTTCGGGTCAGGATATCTTCGGTGATTTCCTGGCGGGATTTTAAAACAGGGCCGGTAATACTTTTTCTCTGGCGGTTTAAGATATCCACCAGATGGCTTCTCAGTCTGTGGGTTTGAAATTCTGCATCCAGGCGCTCAATTTCCGGGCGGCTGAGAAACTCCTTGAGATTTACAGGCTTTGCCACCGCCACCCATGTCTTTCCCGGATACCGGATCAGGGTATAGACCCGTTTGAGAAGTCCTGGCTTTTCATGGGTTCCGAAGAGAATATCCCCAAGCCTCGGGTCCTTATGTCTGGGCTTGGTCACATAGATGATATCCTCTGGTACAATAACCACACAGGTATCCGTCTGTTTTTGAAGCTCAATCAGATGAAAAAGCGGGTCCGGGGTGGATTTGATAAAACGTTTATAAAAAGCTTCTTTTTCGATGAGACAGACAAAACCCGATTTTTTATTTGTAAGTTCTTTTTGGGCAAATCCTGACGTATAGATGTCCTTGACATGGAAATGATGGAGAAAATAATCCAGTTGGGATAATAAAATTCTTGCCACCCTTTTTATGGGTAACAGGAAAAAAAATCTGAAATCAAACCCGAGTTCCGGAAAGGGCAGATCAAGGGCTTTTAGCTTTGTATGGAAATATAAAAAATCAAAAAGTCGTTTGTTTTTACTGGCAAAAATAACAATGCTTTCCTTTTCTATATTTTTTATTTTATCCAGATTGTGGTCATCAAAGCTAAGTTTTTTGACTAGATGGGCAATGATTTTTTTTATGAGATAGCTGGAATTTCCAGGGTAAATACCGGCATAGTAATCATGGGTATCCGCCAGTAGGTAATCTATATGCTTGCGAACTTTAGCTCTTGTATTTGGCACAATATTTTTAATTGTTTGAAACAAACTCATGAAATGTCCCTTTTTGGTTAGACTTTAAAAAACAAGGAGTTTAAGGTTCTATTTCTTATCAAAGCTTAGGTGTAATGGCAATCTTATTATTTATCCGATGAATATTCAAATTGGGAAAAAAACAATCGAAACAAGTTGTGAACAGGTGTGTTTACTCTCTGGAACTGCCCCGGCACAATAGTCTTGATTAAAATTTTTTCTTGTGTTATTTTTTTCCATCTATTGACAATCACATTATTCTGTTAAATGGTATCGGTTGGATTAAAGTTTAACAAAAAGCTTAAGGAGGATATTTTTATGAAAACGTTGATTGGTGGAGCTATTGCAGTTCTTCTTGGTGTTGTTGGCTTGGCGGTTTGGTTTAAGGAGTTTTTGCATCTTCTGGCTGGATGTATTCCAATTGCATTATTATTAGGTGGTGGTCTTGCTCTCTATCTCGGATTTGATGAACTTAAAGATTCCTGGAAAAAAGATGAGGGTGTTGAAGCGCCTGTTGAAGATGATAAAACAAAAATTGCTGAGCTTGAAAAAGAACTCAATGAATTGAAAAAATAAAAAATTCAGGTTTTTACGCTTTTGATTATAAAAGGGCCCTTTTATTAAGGCCCTTTTTTTATGGCTAAATCCCTTTTTTTATGGCGGAAGTGGCAAGAAAGTCTGCTACCTCATTTTCTTTTATTCCGGCATGCCCCTTTACCTTGATCAATTCTATGTCTGAAAACCTTTGAATGGACCCTTTAATTTCGGACACCAGTTCCTTATTTGCCTGGGATTTCCAGTTTTGTGTCAGTACACCAATTGCATAACTTGAATCTGAAAAAATACGTACTGGCAGATCATGGCGTTTCAGATGGGAAATAGCTATTTGAATGGCAGATAACTCGGCCACATTATTGGTGGCAATTCCAATGCTTTGGGAGATCTCTTTGCGATTTTCATGATAAATCAGGAGAGCGCCTATGCCCGCAGGGCCAGGATTGCCAGACGATGCCCCGTCTGTGTAAATTTGAATACAATTATCTGGTATTTTAAGTTGGCTATTTACGGCTTTTGATGATTTTTCCGGGGCTTTTGCTTTTTTCTTTCCGGCCGGAACAGCCTGTTCTACTGGGGCTAAACTCTCAGCTTTTGCCCAGTATTCATAGTCTTGCTTTAAGTTATATTTTATCAGAACCTTGCCCTTTTCTTCTAAAAACAGGCCATCAGGACCTGTGGCAACCCAGACCTTGTTTCCCTTAAAGCTCATTCGTTTCCAATTGTTGTCCGGGGGATCAATTTTAGTCACATCAATTTTAGTCATATAAATAGTACTTTTCAGAATCGGTTTTAAATTTATTTAACTTATCTTGCCAGAGTGTTTCAAGGACCCCCGGGTTTTTCATTTCGGTAATTTTTTTTCTGATATCCCGGCTGCCCAGGATCAGGTCAATGGGCAGTCGTTTATACTCATATTCATAGGGCGGGGGCTTAAATTCAAATGCTTCAGGATGAAATTTAAGAATAAGCTGCATGAGTAAAAGTGATGTCATATAGGGTTTAAAGTCTTTTCTGGAGGTGATATGGATGTGAAAGCCCCTGCATGTCTTATGTTGCCATTTGCCCGAGGTGGGTTCAAAATTTACCGGTCTTAAGAAGGCGCCTTTGATTTTTTCCGATGCAATCTGCCCTATTGTTTTTGTATCTAAAAACGGGGCTCCAAATTGTTCAAAGGGAAGGGTGGTTCCCCGGCCCTCTGAGATATTGGTGCCTTCAAAGATTACCTGGCCGGGATATACCATACAGGAACCGGGTGTGGGCAGATTGGGAGAGGGCGGTAACCAGGCAAGATCAGTATCTTGCCAGTACATGCTGCGTTTCCACCCCTCCATGGGGATGATTTTCAGATCACAGCCTAGATCGAACTGCCGGTTAAAAAATTGTGAAATTTCTCCCACGGTCATACCATGGCGCATGGGAATGGGAAATCGACCCACAAAAGAAGCGCAGTCGGGCTCTAGGATATTGCCTTCTATCGTAAGGCCGCCAATGGGATTGGGCCGGTCGAGAATTACAATTGTTTTGTTGAGTTTTGCTGCCATTTCCATGCAATGGGAAATGGTATATATGAAGGTGTATACCCTTGTGCCCACGTCCTGGATATCGATAATCATGGTGTCTATATGGTATAGCATTCCAGGTGTCGGGATTCTTGTTTCGCTGTATAAACTGAAAACCGGGATATTTAACCTGGATTCCACCCCATGGTCCGATTCAATCATATTATCTTGTTTTTCAGCATAGAAACCGTGCTGGGGAGAAAAAAGGGCCTTAAGCTGTCCTGGAAACAATTGATTAAGTATATCCAGGGTATGGGTGAGCTTTTTGTCCACCGAGGCCGGATTTGCCAGCAGGCCAAGCCGTTTTCCCTTTAAATAATCCGGGGGATTGGCTTTTAGATTTTCTATTCCGGTCATCACCTTATGATTCATATTTGCCTCTTTATTTTTGTCATCTATTTTGATAATTTACGTTTAATTTCTACCATAGTTGTTGACAAAAATTCAAATCCTAATTAAATATTGTTCTTTTACTATGAGGGGGATATCTTTGCATGAAATTTAAAATCAGTGGTCCGGTTGGAACCATTAAGCCCTATGAGGCGGGTAAACCCCTGGCAGAATTGGAAAGACAATATAATATCACCAATGCCGTCAAGCTTGCTTCCAATGAAAATCCCCTGGGGTTTTCTCCCAGGGTGATTGCGGCGGTTAATGAAACTCTTTTTTGTATGAATCGATATCCTGAGCCTGTGGCCCATGGTTTGTGCAGGCTTTTGGGTCACAGGTTTCAGGTTGGTCCTGATAATATCGTGCTGGGAAATGGATCCGATGATATTATTGCCCTTTTGGCCCATGGTTTTTTAAATGCGGGGGATGAGGCGGTTATGCCGCTGCCCTCCTTTTTAATGTATGAAATATCTGTTAAAACAGCCAAAGGGGTGCCCGTTATGGTTCCCCTTGAAAATTATGCCATCAATCTTGATGGGATTGCCGCCAGGGTGGGGCCCCGGACAAGAATGGTTTTTGTCACTAATCCTTTTAATCCCACGGGCAGTGCCATTACCCGGGATCAATTTATCAGTTTTTCAGCAAAAATACCCCAGGATGTTATTATCGTGGTGGATGAAGCATATATTGAATTTGTCCGTGACAAGGTAGTGTATAATTCTCTGGATGATCCCCTGGGTGATCCCCGGGTGGTTACCCTGAGAACTTTTTCCAAGGCTTATGGTCTGGCGGGTTTTAGAATCGGATATGGGATTATGGATGGCCAGGTGGCGCAAATTTTAAATCGGATTCGTCAACCCTTTAATGTAAATACTTTGGCCCAGGTGGCTGCACAAGCTGCTCTCCAGGATGAAGAGTTTTTAAATAAAAGCATTCAGGCCATCCATGAGGGGATTGATTATATTGGGTGCGCATTGATTAAAATGGGGCTTGCACCTCTTCCCACCCAGTCCAATTTTTTGATGGTGGATCTGAAAACCGATGCCACTAAAATTTTTAATGAAATGCTTGGCCATGGGGTCATTGTCCGCTCCATGAAATCCTATGGGTTTGACACCTTTTTACGGGTGAATGCCGGAACTCAAGAAGAAAATAAAGCTTTTATCAGGGCATTGGAACAGGTATTGGGGAAAAAAGGATAGATTATGAAATATCGTATTATCACTATTGACGGGCCGGCAGGCGCCGGAAAAACAACAATCGCAAACCTTCTGGCCAGACAATTGGGATGCGTCTATGTCGATACCGGCGCTCTTTATCGGGGGGTGGCCTATGAAATAAAGCACCGGGCAATTGATTGGGAAAATGATGAATGTCTTGAAGCATTTCTTGCGGATCTGGATTTGAATTTTCTCATGGAAGAGGGCAATCTTGTGCTGATCTCTTCGGGAAAGGATATTACTTCTTGTATCCGGACTCCTGAAATTACGATGCAGGCGTCGGCAGCTTCGGCAAGACCCCAGGTAAGATTGGCTCTATTGGATATCCAGCGAAATATTGCCCAAAAACAAGAGGCTGTATTTGAAGGGCGGGATATGGGGACAGTGGTTTTTCCTGAAGCGGCATTTAAATTTTTCCTTTTTGCAGACCTGTCTGTACGGGCAAAAAGGCGATATGAGGAAATGTCGGAAGAACAAAAAGATATGCAAAGAGTTAAGCAGGAGATGGAAAAAAGGGATGCCGATGATTCCCAACGGAAAGAAGCGCCTTTGATGGCGGCTTCAGATGCAATCAAAATTGATTCTTCTTCTCTGACAATCCAGGAAGTAGTGGATAAAATTCTAAAAAATATCCAAAAAGCATAGGAAAATAGTAAAATTAACTTGATTATTTTATTTTGAGTTGGTATAAGGGTAAATTGTACTTGATCTCTTTATTCTAGGAGGGACGGGTATAAAAAAATTCGATTAGGGGGAATAATATTAATGAACGACATTGCTGAAGAAAACGAAAATCAAAAAATGAATACTGAATTAGAGACACAGACTGAAGAATTAGAGACACAGGAAGTAGTATCTGATGCCGAAATTGAAATCACCGGCGAAGAGAGCATGGAAGAGCTTTTGGGCATTTATGAATCAAGCCTGAAGAAGTTCGAAGAAGGACAGGTAGTTACCGGAACAGTTATATCCGTCGGTAGGGAAACAGTTCTTGTTGATGTGGGATATAAATCTGAAGGCCAGATCTCTATTCAGGAATTTATTGATGAGGAAGGCAATGTAAATGTCAACATCAATGATGAATTTGAGGTGATGATTGAAGTCTGGGATGAGGAAGAGGAAACTGTTCTTTTGTCCCATGAAAAAGCAAAAAAAGTAAAAGTCTGGGATGCGATCAAAGAAATTTACGATGCAGACGAGACCATTGAGGGAGTTATTACAAGCCGGGTTAAAGGCGGTTTTTCCGTCGATATCGGTCTGTTGGCATTCCTGCCTGGTTCCCAGGCTGATTTGCGCCCCATCCGTAATATGGATGAGATGGTAAATAAGACTTATACTTTTAAAGTTTTGAAATACAATAAGAAGAGAAACAATATCGTGCTGTCTCGAAGGGTTCTTCTTGAAGCCAAACGGGACGAGTTGCGAAGCACTACCCTTGAGACCATTGAAAATAACAAGGTCATGGACGGTATCGTTAAAAATATCACGGAATACGGTATTTTTGTCGATCTGGGCGGTGTGGATGGACTTTTGCATATCACAGATATTTCCTGGGGTCGTGTTAAACATCCATCAGAACTTTTCTCTGTGGGTGATAATATCACGGTAAAAATTCTTTCTTTCGATTTTGAAAAAGAAAGAGTATCCCTTGGTATGAAACAGTTGACTCCTGATCCCTGGACAACAGCTGTTGAAAAATATCCCATCGATTCAAAAATTAAGGGCAAGGTTGTCAGCCTGACTGACTATGGTGCCTTTATTGAGTTGGAAGAAGGTGTAGAAGGTCTGATTCATGTATCTGAAATGTCATGGACCAGAAAAGTTCGTCATCCATCCCAGATGGTTGCCGTTGGAGAAGAAGTCGAGGCAGTTGTACTTGATTTGAAACCAGATAATCGCAGAATCTCTCTGGGTATCAAGCAGACTGTTGATAACCCCTGGGAAATTATTTCTCAGAAATATCCTGTGGGCACTATCATTGAGGGTAAAATCAAAAACATCACTGAATTTGGTCTTTTCATCGGCATTGACGATGACATTGACGGTTTGGTTCATATTTCTGATATTTCATGGACAAAACGGATCAAGCATCCGTCGGAAGTTTATAAGAAAAATGATACTATCCAGGCAGTTGTTCTTGATATTGATAAATCCAATGAAAGATTTTCTTTGGGTATCAAACAAACCCAGGCGGATCCATGGGAGTCTGTTGCCCAGCGTTATGAAGTGGGTAAAGAGATTTCCGGTGTTATTACAAACCTGACTGACTTTGGTGTGTTCGTGGAATTGGAAGAAGGCATTGAAGGTCTTGTTCATGTTTCTGAAATCAGCAAGGAAAATATCAAGAGTCCGAAAGAGCATTATCAGATCGGAGAAACCATTACTGCCAAGGTGATGAATATTAACTCCGATGAAAGACGGATTGGGCTTTCCATCAAACGTCTTGAAGAAGATATTGATGATAAGTATCTTGAAGATTTTGCAAAGAACATGAAACCTGCGACCTCATCCTTTGGTGAAATCCTCAGGAACAACATCCAGGAACAACTTGAAGCTAATAAAGCTCAGGAAACTCCAGGAGCAGAAGATAAAGACGAAGAATAATGCATGAATAAAATAAGTTGATTGCATTTTCAACATCGTTTCGGGGGCGGGTAAATATTGTTTTTATCCGCCCCTTTTTTATTTTTTAATGGATCTTTTAAACCCCAGATTGGATATATAAATATGTTTTCACGACGACATCCTTTTTTGTTTTTTTTGATCATTATCTGCGGCTGTATGACCTTGGCCTTCATTGGGTTTGTCAGTCTTATTTACCTTAGTTCAAAAATGATGGATACCGGGTTTTCCGAATCCCTGGGCAGTCGCAAGGGAAATATCGGTGTTGTGGAGGTGTTGGGCCCCATTTTATCTTCAAAAAAAATTATTGAGAATATCAAGAATTTTCGGGAAGATGATGATATTAAGGCCATAATTGTCAGGATTGATAGCCCGGGGGGCGGCATAGGACCTTCCCAGGAAATATACCGGGAGTTGATAAAAACCAGAAGTGAAAAAATAGTGGTTGCCTCCATGGGGTCAGTGGCAGCTTCCGGTGGGTATTATGTGGCTGCTGCCACCCAGGGGATTGTAGCAAATCCGGGGACTATTACCGGGAGTATCGGTGTGATCATGGAATATGCTAATCTCATGGAAATTGCTAAAAAAATCGGTATCTCTTCGGTGGTGATCAAGAGCGGGGAATTTAAGGATATGGGATCGCCCTTGCGGGAACTCAAAGAGAACGAGAAAAAGATTTTTCAGGACCTGGTGGATGAACTTCATCTTCAGTTTGTAAGTGATGCGGCCAGGGCTCGCAATATGAAGATTGATACCATGACAAGCCTGGCGGACGGCAGGGTATATACCGGGCAAAAGGCTTTAAAGCTCAAGCTGGTAGATCGCCTGGGAAATATGGGAGATGCTGTTCAATGGGCCGGGGAATTGGCCCATATAAAGGCAAAGCTTGTGCCTGTTTACCCCAGGGAGGATAAAATGATGTTTATCCGCGAGCTTATTGATACCTTATTCAAAAATATTAACATCTCCGGCGCCGTGTCGGATAATTTCCGGTACGTCGTCAAATAGGGAGATCACAGAAGACGGTTGGCCTGGTACCGGGCCGCCGTCGATAACAGCTTCCAGTCGCTTTCCAAAATAGTCATGGAGCAAAGACGGATCTTCAAATATATTTCCATCGGGATCTGTGGCGCTGGTGGAGAGGATGGGATTGCCCAATTCCTTGGCAAGAAGTAAGGCTATTTGATTATTCGGAACCCTTATTCCAGCTGTTTTTCGTTTGGTGAGCATGATTTTGGGAACCATTTTGGAGCCTTCTAACACAAAGGTATAGGGTCCCGGCAAGAGTCGTTTCATATTTCTATAGGCAAAAGTTGAGATTTTAGCGTAGGTCGAAATATCTTTGAGGTCCGGGCAGATAAAACTGAAAGGTTTGTTTTTATTTCTTTGCTTGATGGCATATATTTTCTCAATGGCTTTTTTGTTCATGATATCGCATCCAATACCATAAAAAGTGTCAGTGGGGTAGGCCACGATGCCGCCCTTTCGTAAGATATCTACCACCCGTTGAATTTGGCGTTCCTGGGGATTATCGGGATTTATTTTTAATAACATCAGCTTTTAGGATTCCCTTTTTTATTATCTAACTATGATTTACTAGGTTAGTTTATTAAAAAAATAAACACACGATAACCTATAGGGAAAACCGGTCTGTGTCAATCAAATCATCTATTATATCAAATTTTACTTATATCTAACTTTGGTTCCGGCAAGACTTAAGGGGCTGGTTCATCGCCAAAGCTGATCCCCAAAGCCCTGGCCGTCATCACAAGTTCTCCACCGGGGTCCACTCTGCGTATTTTATTGATGGCATCTTTCAGGGTAACTTCTCCCATCATGCCGGTCTCTTTTAAGGCCACCATCATGCCGAACTGTCCCTTGGTAATCATCTGGAATGCGTGGACTCCAAATCTGGTGCACAATTGTCTATCCCATTGGGTGGGCTGGCCTCCCCTTTGTAAATGACCCAACACCACACACCGGGTCTCTTTTTTTGTACGTTTTTCAATTTCCATGGTAATCATATGTCCGATCCCGCCCAGGCGGATCTCCCTGTCGCCTCCATTTTCGTTTAAAGTGACAAAGTTCTGGCCTTCGAGGGTTGCCCCTTCCGCTATAATGACAATGGTAAAATCTTTCCCCTCGGCTTGTCTTGCCTGGATTTTTCTTACTATTGAATCATAGTGAAATGTGATTTCCGGGATTAAAATTATATCTGCTCCCCCCGCCAATCCGGCATAGGTGGCAATCCATCCGGCATAGCGGCCCATGACCTCCAGGACCATGACCCGGCTGTGACTCTGGGCCGTGCTGTACAAGCGGTCCAGGGCGTCCACGGCACAGGCTACAGCGGTGTCGAATCCAAAGGTCATCTGGGTGGCATCCAGATCATTATCGATGGTCTTGGGAACCCCCACCACGGGAAATCCCATCTCAAACATTTTCTGGGCAATGGTGAGGGTGCCGTCGCCACCGATGGCAATAAGGCCGGAAAGGCCCAGAGTATCAAAATTTATTTTGGCCTGGTCCAGGGTTTTTTGGGGAACCTGGCGCAGTTCACCGTGGCCTGTTTTCGCGGCGAACTGCCCTCTGTTGGCTGTGCCCAGGATGGTGCCTCCCCGGATGAGCAGGCCGTCCATATCCTTAAGGGCCAGGGGCATTGTCCGGGTCGGGGTGAGAAGTCCGTCAAACCCGCCGTGGATTCCCAGGCATTTCCAGCCGTTAAGGGCACCCGCTTTTACAATGGCTCGAATGACTGCATTCAGGCCCGGGCAGTCTCCACCTCCGGTTACAATACCGATTTTTTTTGTCATTTATTCCTCCCATCCTTTTTTAGTAATACCTATAACTCGATGATCCAGTTTTTTATAATGAAAAATGGCATGAATATTGCTGTTGCAAAATAAAATCTTGATTTAGCAACTTGTTTTAGTTATAAATGGCTCGTTTGTAGAGGTTTTTCTTCAAGACTGGT
>JAAELK010000503.1 GCA_024226935.1 Desulfobacteraceae bacterium | reverse complement strand
TTCCGGTGTAAGTGCTTTGCCTTGAGCCATGTCAGCGCCCCCTCTTTAAATAAACTCCGGGAGCGATCATACTACATGATTTTTGCAAAAGTATCAAGTCATATGACCAGCACTATAACAACAAGATGTAAATTTAATTTCTATTATATGGACTTTAACCAAAAAGCTGGACAAAAGTTTAGTGACTGGAAAAAAACTAAATTAGTAAGCTTGTTGGATAAATTGAGAATATATGGAGAGCAACCTCTTAGCTATTGGGAGCAGGAACGGGCGGGCTCAAAAGATGGTAAAATCCTAACAATTTATGGAGAATTCCCGGTAAGGTCAAAAACAAAATTTAAGAATCCAAAAAAAACAGTTCCTCATCAAGCTCGTTGGGGGAGGTTTAGACTCGGTGCAGGGGCACGTTTGATTGGGTTTGTTATACCAGGCGATTATCATGGAAAAATCCATCAAAATACGAAAATGAGGTTTGATTACAATACTTTTTACGCTGTTTTCTTAGATATGAATCATGAATTTTGGAAATAAAACCCAACTGCCAGAATTTTTATATTATATTTTTTAATCGAGTGGTCTCAAGCATAATTATCCCATGGAAAATTGCCATATGACGTTCAGAGTATCAATGATACCAATTCAAACCTTGACCGATTCTTTTTAAGTTATGGGGATCAGGACAGGGAGTGAATCGGATTTAAATGCTGCGGTTTGCATGGATGCAAAAAAGCAGCATTTACCTCGGACAGGGACAAGGAGGTCCCGGGAGAATGAGATGATTCCCTGTCCTGATCCCTGACCTTATTCATAGATGATTCTTGACCGGGTATTGCTGACCCATCCATGAAAATTCTGTAAATCAGGTTTCTATTGCCGGATTTTTACCGAATTTGCATGGGCATCCAACCCTTCGGTCATGGCCAGCCGGATAACATCATCTGCCTCTTTTTTAAATGCTGGTTTTGAATAATGTATCAGACTGGTTTTTTTGGTGAAGTGTTCCAGGTTTAAGGCGGATGAAAATCGGGCAGTTCCGGCTGTGGGTAATACATGATTGGGGCCTGCCAGGTAATCTCCCATGGGTTCAGGGGTATAGGGACCTATAAAAATGGCTCCGGCATTGCGGATTCTGTCAATATAGTCAAAGGGTTCTTTGACCATGAGTTCCAGATGTTCCGGGGCCAGGCGGTTGGAAAGGGTGATGCCGGTTTCAATGTCCGGCACCACCATGATGGCCCCGAAATTTTCGATGGAGGTCCGGGCGATATCTTCCCGGGACAGATTGACCAATTGTTTTTCAAGGGCCGAAACGGTTTTGTGGGCCAGGGTTTCGGAGTCGGTGACCAGAATGGATGAGGCCAGAATATCGTGTTCTGCCTGGGAAAGCAGGTCGGCTGCAATAAAGTCCGGGTTGGCGTCCTGGTCTGCAATGATCAAAATTTCGCTGGGGCCTGCGATCATATCGATTCCCACTGTGCCGGAGACAATCTTCTTGGCCAGGGTTACATAAATATTGCCCGGCCCTACAATCACGTCAACCCGGGGGACTTGTTGTGTCCCATAGGCCATGGCAGCGATGGCCCAGGCGCTTCCGGCCTTGAATACAGATGAAATTCCTACTTTTTGGGCGGCGGCCAGGATGTGGGGGTTGATCCGGCCGTTTTCCATGGGCGGGGTCATAAGCGTTATGGATTCCACCCCAGCGGCTTTTGCTGGAATACCTCCCATGAGAACCGAGGAGACCAGGGGAGTTTTGCCGCCCTGGGCCCCGGGAACATAGATACCTGCGGCTTCCACAGGATTGATCAGTTGGCCCACCATGACTCCGTTTCTGGGGGTGTCGATCCAGGATTTTTCCCTTTGTTTCACGTGGAAGGATGTGATCTGGTCCACGGCCCGGTCCAGGCTTTTTAAGAATGCAGGGTCAATGGATACCATGGCCTCGTCAAATTCTTCTCGTGTGACTTTCAGGGATTGTTTGGTTACTACCTTTGAGTCAAATTTGTTAGTATATTCCACCAGGGCCTGATCACCTCTTTTTTTTACATCATCAATATATTTTTCAACATTTTGATAATCTGCCTGGGAAAAGCCCAAGCCCCTTTCAATGGTGTCTTTGACTCTTTTTTCTGCCGGGTTTGAAGGGTATTGAAATATTTTCATGGTACCTCTTTTTTTTCGTATATTATCCTACCATAACTTCTTGATCCAACATATGGTGTGATTGGGGTTGACAAAAAATATCAGCAAGCTATTTTATACCAGAAGAAACCTGGGAAGGACAATTAGAATCTGGAAATGAGTGAAAAAAAAATATTGAAGTCCGGTCTGGGGCCTTATCCCAAAGTATTAATATTGATGCTTATCATAAGTCTTGGCTCTTTAAGTTTACTCTTTTTTCCCATCTACTCAGAAATTACCCATCGAATCCAGCAGGATACACAGATTCTTATGTCCCAAACCACAAATTCTCTTTTAAACAATATTGATGAATGGCTGGATAAAAATGTCCGGGCATTGAGGGCCGCATCAAAACAATCTGCCATAACCACAATGGATGCTTCGGAACAAATAGAAATATTGCAGAATATAAGGGCGGAATATCCCTGGATCTACCTGGTTTTCACTCTGGATAAAGAGGGGAAAAATCTGGCCAGGAGTGATCAATATGCCTTAAAAGATTATTCCGACAGAAAATATTTTTTAGAAGTTAAACAAGGCAAGCTTCTTTCCTGGCAGACTCTTAGGGGAAAAACTTCCCAAAAATCTGCCCTTGTTCTGGCTGTCCCCGTCATTGAAAAGGGAAAATTTGTTGGTGTGCTTGCAGCTGCCATGACCATTGATACTATTTCCAATTTGGTTGCTACCTGGCCCAGTGGAAAATCAGGCTTTGCATTTCTTCTGGATGAGAACAATAAGATTCTTGCCCACCCGGAAAAAAAATATGTGCAGGAAGAAAGGAATTTTGGGCAGCATCCCATGGTCAAAGCCAATAAAAATGGATCTTTGGGTTTTCAAGAATTTGCGGGTGAAAATCAAGACCAGAAAATAGGATTGCTTAAAAAAAATCAATTGGGATGGAGTCTGGTTTTAGAACTGGGGAAAACCGAGGCCTACCGGGAATTATATAAATTTCAAAAATTCATGTATTTGGTATTTGTGTCCATTGTTTTCATGGTCTTTATTCTTGCCTGGTTTTTTGCAAAAGTTTTTGTTTCCCCCATTATCGAAATGAGCCGTGTCGCCCAAAAACGACAAAATGATCTTGAAATCAGGCTTAAAAAGGTAAGAAAAATGGAGGCCATCGGTACTTTTGCAGGAGGTATAGCCCATGATTTTAATAATATTCTGGGTGCCATCACCACCTGTAGTGAAATGGCCATTGAAGATGTTGAAGAAAAAAATCCCGCCCATGAAGATCTTAAGCATATTTTGAAAGCGGCTATTCGGGGGAAAAAACTGGTCAAACAAATTCTTGAATACAGTAGAAGCCGGAATACAAAAAGAGAGCCTGTGAAGCTCCACAGAATCATACTTGAATGTCTGGATCTGTTTAAATCCTTCAAGCCTGCCGGAATTCAGATAAAACTTGATATCGCATCGAAGTTTGATTTTATTCCGGCAGATCCTACCCAGATTCACCAGGTGATCATGAATCTTTTATTAAATGCCGAACATGCCATGGGCGGTCAGGTCGGTATTCTTACCATCTCCCTCAAACGGGTGGATTCCAGTAAAAACAAGATCCCTGCATTGGAAAAACTTGCAAAGGGTGTTTATCTCCATCTCCTGGTTTCCGATACTGGATGCGGTATGGATGATCATGTGCTTGAAAGAATGTTTGACCCCTTTTATACAACCCACATGAATACCGGGGGGACGGGCCTGGGACTTGCCATGAGTGATGTGATCATAAAACGTCACAAGGGGGTGATCACGGCTGAAAGCGAACTTTCAAAGGGGAGCTGCTTCCATGTTTTTTTGCCCTGTATGGGAGAAGCTGATCTGTTCGAAGAAGCAGGCAAGACTGAACTCTTTGTAAGGAAGGGGGATGAAAGAATCCTTTTTGTGGATGATGATGAAAATATGATCTATTCTTGTTCTAAAATGCTCAGACGGCTGGGATACCAGGTGGAATCTCGAACCACAGCCCGGGATGCCCTGGTGCTTTTTAAGAAAGATCCCGATTATTTTGATCTTATAATTACAGACAGGGTAATGCCCGGCAAAACAGGTGTTGCCTTTGCCCATGATATTCGCGGGATTTCAAAAGATATTCCCATCATCATGTGTAGTGGGTTTTTTAACAAAAAAGATGATGCCTATCTGGATATTGAATACGATCTTGAGGGGTTGATTGATGAAACGGTGTCCAAACCATTTGAGATAAAACCCATGAGTATGGTAATCAGAAACGTTATAGACGCCAAAAAGGCTGCCAAAAAGGCCGCCAACAAGGCTGCTAAAAAAAACGGATAAAAAAACATGGTTAAAATATTAGCAATTGATGATGATGATATTTTTTGTTATGCCATCAAGCGGCTTGTAAGGAGTTTGGGGCATGAATTTTTTGATGTTCCCACCATTGCAGATGCCTTGAAAATTGTCTGCGAAAATGAATTTGACCTGGTTTTGCTGGATGTGGGATTGCCCGACGGTAATGGTCTTGATATTCTCCCTGCTTTGAAAGAAGGTGCACTATCTCCCGAGGTGGTTATTATCACAGGTGCAGGGGATGTCCAGGGAGCCCAATTGGCTATAGAGAATGGTGCCTGGGATTATATTGAAAAAACAGATTCAACTAAAAAAATATCTTTGATCATCACCCGGGTTCTTCAATACCGGGCTGAACGAAAGAAAAGTCTGGATAGCTTACAGGTCAAATACTTGAAACGAGAATCCATAATAGGTACCAGCCCGAAAATGAAATTATCACTGGATCTTGTTGCAAAGGCGGCAGCTTGTGATGCCAATGTGTTGATCACGGGTGAAACCGGTACAGGCAAGGAACTTTTTGCCAATGCTATTCATGTTAATTCTCCTAGGGCATCCCATGATCTGGTTACCATTGATTGTGCCGCTCTTCCTGAAAATCTGGCTGAAAATTTGCTTTTCGGCCATAAAAAAGGGGTGTATACCGGTGCCGATGGCAATAGTTGTGGTTTAATTAAAATGGCCGATGGTGGGAGTCTTTTTTTAGATGAAATTGCAGAGTTATCCCTGCCGTTGCAAAAAACCTTTTTGAGGGTGTTACAGGAGAGAAAATTTCGGCCCCTGGGCGAGGTAAAAGAGATAAAAAGTGATTTCAGGTTAATTGCCGCCACAAATAAAAATCTGGACACAATGGTAGAAAAAGGCCAATTTAGAAAAGACCTTTTATTTCGTATCCGCTCCCTTCGTATCCAATTGCCAAGACTTTGTGAGCGAGATGGGGATATTAAAAAATTGGCTCGTTATTATCTGGATTTTTTTTGTGACAAATTAATGCGGGACAGTAAGGGGGTTTCTTCTGATTTTTTTGATGTGTTGAACGGGTACTTTTGGCCTGGCAATGTCAGGGAGCTTTCCAACACCATGGAACATGTTGTCATGGCTGCCTTGAACGAGCCCACGGTTTTTCCCACCCACCTGCCCCAACGCTTGAGGCTCCATGTGGTAAAGTCAAATTTGACAGGTGGGCAAAAAGAAAGTCCGGCCTGGAAATATCCAAAGGATAAAATACCGCCCCTTGCTGAATTTCGGGAGCTTGTGAACCTGAATCATGAAAAAAAATACCTCATGGACTTGATGAATCAGGCTCCCTGTATAAAACAAGCGTGCATTACTTCCGGATTATCCAGATCCAGACTTTATGCCATACTTAAAACCCATGGGATGTCATTGCCAAAAAAGGGGTAAAAATTTATCCCTTGGCAACCAGAGCCCAGCTGGGAATTATATTGGGGTCAATTGAGAAAACAAAGGTTCCAAGGAGCAGAAAAATGCCTGTGATCACAAAGACCCCGATGAAGTTGATGAAAATACCGGCCTTTACCATTTCAACTATTTTGATTCTACCGCTGCCGAAAATAATGGCGTTGGGCGGTGTTGCCACAGGCATCATGAAGGCACATGATGCTGAAAGTGTTGCCGGTATCATAAGCATGAGCGGATTGGTTTTCATGGCCACGGCAATGGAAGAAAGAATGGGCAGGATCATCTGGGTGGTGGCTGTATTGGAAGTAAGTTCGGTTAAAAAGGTCAGGGTGGTGCAGATACCTGAGATCATAAAAATATTGTTGGTATTTTCCAGTATTCCCAATTTTGATCCTACAAAAGCAGATAATCCGGCGGCCTGAAATCCCTTTGCCAGGGCAAAGCCACCGCCGAACAACAAGATGATGTCCCAGGGCAGTTTTGAAAATATCTTTGTATCCAAGATAGTGGCTGTGTCTGCATCGTGGCTTTTCGTGGGAAGAAAAAACAGGATTAAAGCCATGGTGATGGCCACGGTGCCGTCATCTATTAATTTTGGAAAAGGCAGCAGATTGGACCAGCCCGGAATAACCATGAACCCCATGTTCAAATCTTTTCTGAAAATCCAGAGTGCCGCAGTAGCAAAGAAGATAACCAACACTTTTTTTTCTTCGGACGAGAGTCTTCCCAGGCTCTTGTATTCTTGTTCCACAATGGAATGATCTACTATCAGGTGGGAGGGTATTTTAAAAAACACCCTGGTGAGCAGGAACCAGATCATCAGCAGCATGCTGATGGACAGGGGAAGAGCCATCATCATCCATATGCCGAATGAAATGGGGGAGGCCGTGGGAAAGGTCTGTTCAAAGGTTCGGACAAGCACCAGGTTGGGAGGCGTCCCCACCAGGGTGGCAGCACCGCCCATGGAGGCGGCATAGGCAATACCTAAAAGCAGGCAGAGGGAAAAGTGAATCTCTTTTTTATCAAACTGTTCTTCCATTTTCAGGATGATGGAGATCCCTATGGGCAGCATCATAACGGCAGTTGCGGTGTTGGATATCCACATGGATAAAAAAGCTGAAGCTGTCATGAATCCGAATACCAGCCGGGATGGACCGCCGCCAATGGTTTTGACCGTGAACAGCGCAATCCTTTTATGCAGGTTCCATTTTTCCATGGCCAGGGCAATGAGAAAACCACCCATGAAAAGAAAGATGGTGGAGTTAAAATAAACACTGGCAGCGGCCTTGCCCTTCATGATTCCCAGAAGGGGAAAAAGGATAACTGGAATAAGAGAGGTGGCAGCAAGGGGGATGGCTTCTGTTATCCACATGACCGCCATGAAAGTTGCTACAGCCGCCATCCGGCTGACCATGGGGTTGGCAGGATCCAAATCCAGCGTATAAACAATGAAAAACAGAAGTGGTCCGAAAATGAGTCCGGTTTTTTGCAGGGTGGTTCTTTTGTTCATCAGAATAGCTGTCATCTAAACTCCTTTCTTTATGGATTGGTTTTTACCTTTTCATTGGGGTCAAAGAGCAATGAACGTGCCATAATCAAAATTTAAAAAAGAAGGTTGTGATAACAGATAGATACAAAAAAGGTGGGGGCAACTTCTGGGGTGTCTTGATGGAAAAAGTCTCGTTGAACAAGAATAATTCCTGTTCAACGAGACTTTTGAGATCCAGTGGTCAAGTGTGAAATTTTTTAGTTAATGGGTGAGTTTTCGTTCAAGCACTAGATAGCGATTCCGGCGCTGGGATCTTTGTAAACAGCCATATCCATCTTCCCTTCTGTTTTTGCTACAACGCAGGTAGTGGCAACATCACCTGTGACATTTACAACTGTACGCATCATATCTATGAGTCTGTCCACTCCCAGAATGAGGGCGATACCTTCCACGGGAAGGCCTACCTGGGTAAATACCATTGCCAGGGTTACAATTCCAACCCCTGGAACTCCGGCCGTTCCCACAGATGCCAGTACCGACATCCCGATTACAGTAACATAATCAAGTCCTGAAAGAGTTATGCCATAGGCGTTTGCTATAAAAACAGTAGCAACTCCCTGCATGATGGCCGTCCCGTTCATGTTGATGGTTGCACCGAGGGGGATAACAAAGGAAGCTATGGAGTTATGAACACCAAGTCTTGTTTCGGCTGTTTCTATACTCACCGGGATGGTTGCGTTGGAGCTGGATGTACTGAAGGCAAACATAATTGTACTGCGCATTTTGCGTATAAAAGTCAAGGGATTGAGTCTGGCAACTAGGAACAGTCCGCTGAATGTACCCACAAAATGTAAAGTAAGTGCGGCGGCAACGGTTAAAAAATAACTTATTATGGGCACGACCATGCCAATTCCCTGTTCAGCAAAAGTTTTTGCCATTAAACAAAAAACACCATAGGGAGCAAGGGACATGATAATATGTACCAGGGCCATCATCACTTCGTTAAAGCTTTCTATGCTTGCGGCAACTTTTTTTCCTGACTTTCCGCTTTTCATGATCGCAAGACCTATGAAGATACAGGCCATTATAATTTGTAACATGTTTGCATTGGCTAAGGCTCCCGGTATATTGCTCGGCATAAAGCCAATGATAACGTCAACAAATGCCGGGGCTTTTCCCGTTGTATAATGGGAAGTCATGTTGGCGTTAGCTAAATTAAATCCCTTTCCTATTCCAAGGGAAATGGCAAAAAATAATCCAAAACTTATTGCTATAATTGTTGTAAACAGGAAAAGTGCGAAGGCTTTTCCGCTCGTTCTGCCGAGCATTTTCATATCGTTCATCCCGACAATTCCTCCGATAAGGGAGCAAAAGACAAGGGGAACAACCAACATCTTTAATGCCTGGAGAAACATAGATCCTATTATGTGGAAGAATCCCCCGACTAGATAATATTGGATGAAGTTGGATTCTGCAGCATAGGTGTTGATTAAGACTCCGACCAGAAGGCCGATTATCATGTAGAGAAGTATTTTAACGGTGAAGGACATTTTTTTTTTCGTATTTTGCATCATCATTATTCCTTTTCATTGATATCGCTTATAATTCGCACTAAATTTCACTGGGGCACTCTATATGAAACCTGGCGATTGTTCAAGGAAACAATAAAGCCTTGATTTCCTGCTCAATTGGGCCAGGAGATCTTAATTTTTCTTCGAATTTCTTTTACAGGGTGGATTTGATTTTGTTGAGTTTTGCAGTCTTGGAAAATCTTTATCTGGTGGCAACTTATCTTCTTGAAAGATACTTTCTCAGGATTGGATTAAGGGCTTTTAAGGTGTGATCTGTGAAATTGATGATATTTTTTTCTTTGGTTTCGGGATTTAAAGTCGTCCGGATTCTGACAGCTCTGTTAATCCCTCCATATCGCTTATGATAATATCCTTTTTTTTGACTTCGATTAATCGGGCGTCGGCCATTTTCTTGAAGATTCTGGAGATGGTTTCGGGAGTGGTCCCGATGAGGTTTGCCAGTTGGGCCTTGGAGGTGGGGAGGGTGACCATCAAATTTTTGTTCCGGCTGGCTTTTCGGTCGGAATCTTGTTCGGTTCCCAGGGTTAAAATGTAGGCAGCCAGTCTGGCCGGCACTTCTTTCAGGCTCAGGTTCTCAATTTGTATGGAAAAAGCCCGCAGGCGTTTGGAAAGATCTGCCAGCATGTTCATGGAAAGTGCCGGAGTAGTGGTGATCAGGTGAACAAATTTGTCCCGGGGTAAAAACAAAATACTGGAGTCTTCGATGGCCATGGACGAGGCGGGAAAATTCTTGCCTTCGAAAACAGGAACTTCCCCAAAGGTATGCCCGGGGCCATAAATGTGGAGAATTTGCTCCTTTCCTTCAAAGGAAAGTTTAAAAACTTTGATTTTCCCGGTGTTTACAATATAGATGCCATTCCCCAGATCTCCTTCCTGGAAAATAAATCTGCCTTTCTTAAAAGTGAGTTCAAGGGTGATGGCCTGTATTTTTTCCAGCTGGAGTTTTGAGAGTCCTGAGAAAAGCGGTATTGTTTTTAATATAGTGATGGTATAATACTCCGGTCTTGTTAGTGAATAATATCAGGTTACAATTTTTTTTAAAAAAAACACAAAAAAATCTCGCAACTTGATCTATGTCAAGGTTTTACATCCCCATCTATATTAAGTTCATACCAGGATGTAAAGATTAATTGTTCATCACTATAATAAGGAGAAAGCAACATGTTTTGTTTTCAATGTCAGGAAGCAGCAAAAAATGAAGGATGCACCATCAAGGGAATGTGTGGAAAAGAAAATTCCACCGCCAATCTTCAGGACCTTTTGATTTTTAATCTCAAGGGAATTGCTGTGATCGCACAAAAATCCAAGGCTGCCGGTGTTGCAGTACCCGATTCAGCAGCAGCTTTTATTGGCCAGGGCCTTTTTACCACCATTACCAATGCCAATTTTAATGATGAAAATCTGGTGGATTGGATAAACCGTGCCCAGGTGGTGAAAAAACAATTAGCAACTGCGGCGGGTGATGCCCTTGGAAGCGACCTCCATGAAAGTGCTACCTGGTATTCCAATGATGTGGCTACCTTTGGGGCAAAGGCTGAGGCCGTTGGTGTTTTGGCCACAAAAAATGAAGATGTCAGATCCCTGAGGGAATTGCTGGTTCTGGGACTCAAGGGAATGGCTGCCTATGCTGACCATGCTGCTGTTCTGGGTGTTGAAAAAGATGAGATCTGGTCTTTCATGTACGAGGGACTTGCCTCCACCACCCAGGATTTATCCGTGGATGAAATGGTGGGTCTGGTTCTCAAATGCGGTGGAGTCTGTGTGACTACAATGGCTGCTCTGGACGAGGCCAATACCACTGCCTATGGTCATCCGGAACTTACCGAGGTAAACATCGGTGTGGGGACAAATCCTGGAATACTTATTTCCGGTCATGATCTTAAAGATATGGAAGAATTATTAAAACAGACCCAAGGCACAGGGGTTGATGTTTATACCCATGGCGAGATGCTTCCTGCCAATTACTACCCTGCCTTTAAAAAATACAACCACCTGAAAGGCAATTATGGTGGTTCCTGGTGGCACCAGAATGAGGAGTTCGAAGCCTTTAATGGTCCCATCGTTATGACCACAAACTGCCTGGTTCCCCTGAAAAAGAAAAATACCTATGTGGACAGGCTTTATACGACGGGTTCAGCTTGCTATCCTGGAACTGTTCATCTTCCCGAGAGAGTCAATGGTAAGGAAAAGGATTTTTCCGCCATCATAGAGCAGGCCAGAAACTGTGCCCCACCCAGGGAACTTGAAACCGGAAAGATTGTCGGCGGATTTGCCCACAACCAGGTGCTGGCTCTGGCCGATAAGGTTGTGGATGCAGTAAAATCCGGTGCCATCAAACGCTTTGTGGTGATGGCAGGATGTGATGGCCGTCAGAAGGGCAGAAATTATTTTACCCAGGTGGCGGAACAATTGCCCCAGGATGCTGTCATCCTGACAGCTGGATGTGCTAAATATCGTTATAATAAATTGAATCTGGGCGACATAGGCGGCATCCCAAGGGTATTGGATGCAGGCCAGTGTAATGATTGTTACTCCCTGGCTGTTATTGCTTTGAAACTCAAGGAAGTTTTCGGTCTGGATGATATCAATGATCTGCCCATCTCCTTTGATATTGGTTGGTATGAGCAAAAAGCCGTTGCCGTTCTTCTGGCACTGCTTCACCTGGGAGTTAAAGGTATTCGCCTGGGGCCCTCTTTGCCGGCCTTTGTATCTCCAACGGTATTGAACGTGCTGGTTGAAAATTTTGACATTAAACCCATTACCGAGCCAGAGGCTGATATAGAAGCCATGATGCAGGGTAAGTAAGATAACAACCGGCGGGTGGGGAATGTTTTCCTGCTCGCCGCACTCCATTGGGTTCTTAAATAACGGCCATGGGCCGCCCAAGGATTCCATTGGCTTGTCCACAACAAACATGAAAGAATCTTATAAATTGATTGGTTCTTTCATATAAAATAAAGGAAGGTAAGCTATGAAATGTCCGGGACAGGATACCCAATATTGGAATCAGCATTCGATCTTTGATACCGAATGTCCAGAATGCGGTCATCCCATGGAGTTTTTCAAAGATGATGCCACCCGGCGTTGTGGTCATTGTAAGAAAAAAATTGTTAATCCAAAGATGGATTTTGGATGCGCCTCCTATTGTAAGTTTGCGGAACAATGTCTTGGTTCTCTTCCAGAAGAGTTTGTTGCAAAGCGGGATGATCTTTTAAAGGACCGGGTGGCCGTGGAGATGAAAAAATATTTCGGCACTGATTTTAAGCGTATTGGTCATGCCGGCATGGTGGCAAGGTTTGCCGAAAAGATTGGTAAAAAGGAAAAGGCAAACCTGGCCGTGGTTTTGTGTGCGGCTTATCTCCATGATATCGGCATTAAAAATGCCGAAGAAAAACACAACTCTTCGGCTGCCAAGCACCAGGAAATAGAAGGCCCGCCTGTGGCAAGAAAGCTCATGGAAAACCTGGGGGCTAAAAAAGAATTGGTCGAAGAAGTTTGTGAGATTATAGGTCATCACCATCATCCAAAAGGAGATGACAGCTTAAATTTTAAGGTTCTTTATGATGCAGATATGCTGACCAATATGTATGAATGCAAGGATAGAAAAGGGATTGAAAAGGCGGAATTTTTAGCTAAACTTGATCGACTTTTTTTAACACCATCGGGTAAAAATTTGGCCAAAGAAGTCTTAATTTTAGATATTTAAAGAACCATGGGATGTCATAATTGTCATTTCCTTTAAGGAGAATAAAATGAAAGTGATCAGAAAAATAATTCAGATTGATGAAGAACTTTGTGACGGGTGCGGTAATTGTGTTCCCTCCTGCGCCGAAGGAGCTATTCAGATTGTGGATGGTAAGGCAAAGGTTATTGCCGATAAATATTGTGATGGTCTGGGAGCTTGTCTCGGTGATTGCCCCCAGGGAGCCCTTGAAGTGATTGAACGGGAAGCTGCCGAGTTTGACGAGCAAGCGGTTGAAGAACTGCTCAAAAAGCAGAAGGCAGAGAAAAAAGCAGCTCCTGTTTCCGGCGGGTGCCTCTCTGCTGCCTTGAAAATTTTTCCAGTTGCCGATGGTGGGCCGGCCTGTAATTGTGCCAACGAAGCTGCCGCACAACCCTCTGGTGGTTCATCTGCCCTGGGCCACTGGCCCGTTAAGATTCGTCTGGTCCCTGCCGATGCTCCATTTTTAAGAGGATCGGATCTTTTGATTGCCGCCGATTGTGTTCCCGTGGCCTTTCCATCTTTTCATGGGCGGTTTCTTGCCGGTAAGACAGTCATGACCGGTTGCCCCAAGTTTGATGATGCCCAGGGGTATGTGGATAAGCTTGCCCAGGTATTTGCCCAATCTGGTATTAAGAGTATCACTTCGGTGGTGATGGAAGTGCCGTGCTGCTCCGGTATGCCGGTGATTATCAAAAAAGCCCTTGAAAAATCCGGAGTTGATATTCCATTCACGGAAGTTGTAGTTAGTGCCCGGGGAGAAATCCTTCCATGAAATGGTCTGCCCAAGCCGAGACTGCCATAAAAAACGTCCCTTTTTTTATTCGAACAAAGGTACGTAAAAAAGTGGAAGCCCATGCCCAAAACAGGGGTAAAAATGGGGTGGATATAGGGGATGTGACCTCCCTTAAAAAAGAATTTTTGTCCAGGGAAGGTATGGAAAAAGAGGTGAAAGGCTATGATATTTCCGCCTGTTTCGGAGGAAAGGGCTGCCCCAATACTACCAACTCCTGTGCAGAACTTGTCGTGGAGATTCAAGCTCTCATGGAAAAAGCCGATATTCTTTCTTTTTTAAAAGCCAATGTTAGAGGGGGGGTGAAATTTCACCATGAATTCAGAGTCTGCCTGTCGGATTGCCCCAATGCATGTTCCCGTCCCCAGATAGTGGACATCGGTATTATTGGTGCTGTTCGCCCCGGCAGGGGGGAGCAAGGTTGTACCCTGTGCTCGGCCTGTGTGGATACCTGTCCGGATGGGGCGATCTGTCTGGACCAAATAGAGGAACAACCAATAATTGACCAGGCTCTTTGTCTCTTGTGCGGTAAATGTATCACGGCCTGTCCCACGGGTACCATCCAAGAGAAGGAAAGAGGGTTCAGGGTGCTGCTGGGGGGAAGACTTGGCCGTCATCCTCGCCTGGCCATGGAAGTGCCTGGAATCCAATCTTCACCCCAGGTCCTGGCCATTGTGGAAAACTGCTTGAATTTTTATAAAACCCATTCTAAAAACGGTCAGCGTTTTTCCAAAATCCTTACTTCAGTGGATCAGGTTCTTCCATAATCTTTTGTTCTCTGAATTTTCCAGGACTTATTTGTGTCCAGTGCTTAAAGGCCCGTTGAAAGGTAGACGGGTCTGCAAAACCCAATAAATAACTTGTCTGGGTAATACTCATGCCCTGGGTAAGATATTTTTTGGCCAGTTCTTTTCTGGTTTGGGTGAGTAGTTGTTTGAATCCGATACTCTCTTTTTTTAAATGTCGGTGGAGGGTGGATCGATCCATATTCATAGCGTTTGAGGCGGATTGGAGATCCACAATTCCCCTGGGCAGGTTTTTGATGATAAACTCCTGGACTTTGTCTTTGAAAGACAGGCTTTTGGATAGCTTCTTAATGGATTTTTCGGCATGCTTTTTGAGAATGGCATGGAGGTAAGGGTCTTGACCTAGGATGGGCATTTTAAGATCTTGTTTCTTGAACAAGGCCATATTTTCTTTCCGGTTAAAAAAGACCGGACAGTTGAAACATTTTTTATAAATGTCTCCATAGCCAGGGTCTGCATGCCTGAAAAAGATTTGAACGGGGTTAAAATTGGTTTGGCTTATCCGGCGACCATATTCCAGGGCTAAAAACATATGGTGTTCCGGTATCCACCGGTTTTCATGTTCAGGAGAAATATTGGTATAAGTGATGCGGTAATGGTCCTTTCCTTCAAAAATATCGTTCCGGTAATTATCGCAGATCAGCATATCATAGCGCATCCAGGCTTCCAGAGCTTTTAAAAGATTGGGGCTGTTCATGGCCAGGGTCACCACAAAATGCATGGTCCCGGTCCCATATTTTTGTCTCAGATTCAGGCCAATGGCCGGATCTTTGCTGACCTTTTCCGCAATTTGCCATAGTTTTAAGAACCGGGTCATGGTGATCCTGGCATCGGGATCATCCATTTTTCTTCGATTGATGCCGGTTTCTTTTTCCAGAGTATCAATCGGTATTCCGTAGTCCCTTATCAGGTCAAAGAGGGCAATGATGGCAACAGCAGAGGTTGTTTTTGATATTCTCATGGGTTCAATGTCCTAATCCATTAATTCTGATTTTTTTCCAGCAATCTTGCAATCAATATCCATAAAGAATCAAGTTTGACCATATATAATTCTTCTTGTTTAATCAAGAAAAGGGGGATACCAATTTTTATATTAAAATGGTAGATTATGAACTGCTATCATGATGAAATACTATTATTTAATCCATATTCAATATCTAGGTTTTCGATACCATGGCTGGTTAAAACAGCCCGGCCTTAAAACGGTTGAATTCATGGTGGAAAAAACCCTTGGTTTTATCCTGGACCATGTAGAATTTAAGATTCTGGGTACCAGCAGAACCGATTCAAGGGTTTCTGCCAACCATTCTGCATTTGAATTGTTTACAAATGCACCCCTTGAGATAGATTCATTTTTCAGTGCATTGAATCTGAATTTACCAAATGACATTAGAGCCCTGGAAATAAAGGCCGTTGATAAAACATTTAATATTATCAATACCCCCAAGGTAAAAGAATATCTTTATTTGTTTTCCTTTGGTGAAAAATGTCATCCCTTCGGCGCTTCTTTGATGAGCTTTTTTCAGGAATATCTGGATATCGACTTAATGAAAAAAGGAGCTCAACTGTTTTTAGGTTCCCATGATTTTAGACGATACTGCACAAAACCAAGCTCTGGAACACAATTTAAAAGAAAAATTCTGGTCAGTCAAATTGAAGAAAATACGGTGTTTTCTGCTAATTTTTTCCCGGAACAAAGCTATGTCTATCGTATTCAGTCCAGGGGATTCATGCGAAACCAGGTCCGGTTGATGATGGGGCAGCTATTGAGTCTTGGCAGAGGAGAGATTGATGAAAAGCAGCTTTTCGATACCCTTGCGGGAAAAGATAATCGGCCCCTGAGACACATTGCTCCTTCCTCTGGTTTAATTTTAAATAAAATCGAATTTGATTAATTACTCAACTTTCGGAGTGGATTTTTCCTAAGTTTATAAAACACAACTAATTGAA
>JAAELK010000502.1 GCA_024226935.1 Desulfobacteraceae bacterium | reverse complement strand
TTTATTTTATCCGTCGGGGCTGGCCAACCGATGGATGAGATGCGACCTTTTAAGATTGTATTATACCATCGACTTGACCAGCCTTTCCATCTTTTAATGTGGACTTGTCATTACAAATAAAAAAACTGGATCATCGAGTATAAGAATAGTGATGGTGAAATAATTGGATTGCTGAAGATCTATGCCGATTATGGGAAAAAAATATTCAACAGGTTTTTGATACCGGCAAGCAACGCAATATCGAGTTTGATGTTGAATTGGCTGGAGGTACAATGAGTCTGGAACTACAGTTGAATCCTGAGTTTGCCATGGGTGGAAGTGTTAAAACTGTAATTGGGATATCCCGTGATGTTTCCCTGTGTAAAAAAGCTGAGGTAGAGAAAAAGAAACTTGAATCTCGTTTGCAACAGGTCCAAAAAATGGAAGCCATTGGAACTCTTGCAGGAGGTATTGCCCACGATTTTAATAATATTTTATTTCCCATAGTGGGTTTTGCCGAGATGCTTCAAGAAGATCTGCCTCAAAATAGTCCGGAACAGGAAAGTATAACTGAAGTTCTTCAAGCAGCTTTAAGGGCAAGAGATCTGGTTAAGCAGATTCTTACTTTCAGCCGTCGAAGTGATCAGGAATTAAAACCCGTTAAATTTCAATCCATATTAAAGGAGGCTCTTAAACTTTTAGGATCTTCTCTTCCGGCAACAATAGTTATTCAAACCGATATAGATCCCAATTGTGGTGTCATTGTCGCTGATCCTACCCAGCTGCACCAGATAATAATGAATCTTGCCACCAATGCCTATCATTCCATGCAAGATTCCGGAGGTAAATTAAAAGTAAGTCTTAAACAAATTGAAATTGAATTTCAACCTGGAGGGTTTGTCGAGTTGATTCCCGGTAAATATGCTTTGCTTAAAGTCATTGATACAGGTCCCGGTATAAAAAAAGATATAATAGATAAAATTTTTGATCCATATTTTTCAACAAAAGAAAAGGGCAAAGGTACTGGTTTGGGGCTTTCCATAGTACAGGGAATTGTTAAGAGCTATAATGGAAATATTTATATCTATAGTGAACCCGGCAAAGGAACTGAAGTTAATGTGTATTTACCAATAATGAAAAAAACATCAAATGATGAAAGATCTGATCCATTACAATTAATTTGCGGAGGCACTGAAAGAATACTGCTTGTGGATGATGAAAAAGCAATTATTAAAATGGAACAAAAGGTGCTTGAACGACTGGGGTATCAAGTAATATCTGAAACTGAAAGTCCTAAAGCTCTTGGGGTGTTCAAAGCAAATCCGGACAATTTTGATTTGATTATCACCGACATGACCATGCCTGAAATGACAGGTCTTAAACTTGCCACTGAAATTAAAGCTGTAAGGGCGGATATACCTGTCATTATCTGCACGGGTTTCAGTGATCAAATAAATGAAGAAAGCAGTGCCCAATTGGGTATCCAGGGCTATGTAACAAAGCCTGTCATAATAAGAGAAATTGCTCAAGTTATCAGAGATGTTCTGGATGGATCAAACAGGATAAATCCAAAAAAATAATGACCCTGTCCGTGGGATGTGATAAAAGGAAAGTTTTTTAAGGGAATCAAAATCGGTTACAATTAACAAAATTATAAAAGAATACTCAAATACAATGGGGAGAATCTCATATGCCTTCAAAGGATGATAAGAATACCAGACAGATTGTTTCAGAGGCCCATAGCAGTCAGCGGGATCGTGATAAAACCTATCGGGAGCGCGCCCTTAAACTTTATCCTTGGATCTGCGGCCATTGTGCCAGGGAGTTTGAGGGTAAACGATTAAAAGAATTGACCGTTCACCATAAAGACCACAACCATGATAATAATCCTCCCGATGGCAGTAATTGGGAGCTTTTGTGCATTTATTGTCATGACAATGAGCATTCCCGTGACCAGGTTGCAGATTCCTACGCTGCCGGTCCCGAGGACAGGTCTGTGGACAGATCCTCGGATAATGGGTTTGGCGACAGTCCTTTTTCCGGGTTGGGGGATTTATTGAAGGGTAAGCTGTCCGAATAAATTATATTTATTGCAGCTGTTAATTAATCATGGCAAAGAATAAACTTCATAAGTATGAACGGGTCAAACATCTGCACAACGTGATCTTTTCCCAATTTGGTGAATCCAAATCCCCTGGTTCATATCCCTGGTATGGGGATGGTTACAGGGGGATGAAAATGGTTCTTGAACTGGGTTGCGGTAAAGGAGAGCACAGTCTTGGTTTTGCTGTTGCAGATTCTTCAAGGCTTTGTGTGGGCATTGATAGTAAGAGCCATCGAATCTGTGTTGGCGCAGAAAAGGCCCTGGGTCAGGATCTTGAAAATGTATTTTTCCTTCGGGTGCGCATTGAGCGTATCCGGGAGTTCTTTGTAAAGCATTCCATAGATGAGATCTGGCTTACTTTTCCCGATCCACACCTGAAGCAAAGGGCAATTAAAAACAGGCTGTCGGCTCCCCCATTTTTGGATTCTTATAAATATTTGCTTGTTCCCGGGGGCAGTGTGCATCTGAAAACAGATAGTGATTTGCTCTATAATTATACCAGAGAGTCTGTTGAACTATGGGGTGGGAGGGTGGTGGCTGCCCTACATGATATACATAAAAATGGTGATATACATGAAAATGGAGATATAGATAAAGTTGATATCCCGGTAGGTGATGATAACAGCGGTTTTGGTGCTCCAGGCATTGTTTCCGATTTTGAAGCGGCGGCTTTGTCCAGGGGGGTAAGTATCAAATATTTGGCATTTACATTGGGTTGATGGTGGGTATGGTCCATGTTCATAAAATCGTCTTGCCGGGTAAGATAAAGGGCAGTGTTTGTTCTGAATCGGGGGAAAAATTGACACCTCCGGAAAATTGGGCTTTTCTTGCTGCAGGAGATGCAGCCATCACCAGGAGTGTAAAGGCCAAGGGCCTTGTCTGGGTTCTCACGGTGCCCAAAGGCAGGAGAATGATTTCCAAGGGTATCTGGGCCAATGGGGCAGATATTTTAGAGGCACAAAATCAGATTCAAGTCCGGAGATCAACCCCCGAATATGCCAGACAGCGGGAAAAAGATATTGCCCGCCGCCATGCCAGGCAAGAGGCCTATGTAAAAGAATTTTTTGCCCAGGTTGTTATTTTTCTTGATTTTCATCATCGATATGAAAAGGAGGCAAGGCTTCTTGGGGAAAAAATTACTGCCCATGCCACCCCTGTAAATAGCGGTACAGTTGCCAGAACCAAGCAAATACCCATTGATGGGAGGGTGAAAGGGGCTGTGATTGCCTGGATGCGCCATCATACCACGGCCTATGATTCAATGAGTATAGCCAGGATAAAAGGAAAAAGAAGAGAGGTTCGCAGGCAATTGGCTGTAAAATCCCTTGAAATATTGCAGGCCTATCGTCGGGGTAGTCAAATTCTTGCAACCTGCCCCTTGAAAAAGGCTTTGAACGATTTTCTTTTTTAAAAATTCATAAATTTATCGGGTGATAAATTTTATTAGGTTAGTTGATGTTTGCAGGTCCGGTAAATTATGGTATAAACTTGGGTGCTGTTGAAACCTTAAGAAAATATTTCAGGATAATATATGTCATTTGAAGAACTAGGCCTTAGGGTCGAACTGCTTAAAGCCGTTAAGTCCAAGGGGTATACTGCCCCCACCCCCATTCAGACCCGGGTTATTCCGGCAATTTTCAAGGGACGGGATGTTCTTGCCCGTGCCCAGACAGGAACGGGAAAAACCGATGCTTTTGCACTCCCCCTTGTTGAAATGTTGAGCCGAAAAGATATCAAGAAAAAACATCCCAGAGCCCTGATTCTGGCCCCCACCAGGGAACTTGCACTCCAGGTGGGAGATAGTATTAAAGCTTATGGACGTCGGGTGTCCATTCGATGTACCGTGGTTTATGGTGGGGTTAACATAGCTCCCCAGATAGATCGGCTAAAGCGGGGTATCGATATTCTTGTGGCTACTCCAGGACGTCTTTTGGATCTTGCGGAGCACAGAGATGTGAACCTTTCCCAGATAGAATTTCTGGTTTTTGATGAGGCGGATAGGATGCTGGATCTGGGATTCAGCAAGGAAATTTCCGAGGTTATAGAGCTGGTTCCGACTGAACGCCAAACCATGTTGTTTTCAGCCACATATACCCAACAGATTCGGGATCTTGCTAAAATAATGCTCAAGGTTCCGGAATATATCGAGGAGACTCCCAGTAAGACTGCGGCAGAATCTATTGTCCAAAAGGTTCATCTGGTGGATCGACCCCATAAACGTGCTTTATTGATTCACTTGATTACCCAGGGGCACTGGACCCAGGTACTGGTCTTTGTTCGTACAAAATTCGGGGCAAATAAACTCACAGACAAATTGGTTGAATGTGGGATCAGTGCTGTAGCGCTTCATGGCAATAAGAGCCAGTCCTTTAGAACCCGCACCCTCAAAGAATTCAAAAATGGTGAGATTCGTATCCTTGTGGCAACGGATGTGGCTGCAAGGGGACTCGATATCAGTAATTTACCCCATGTGGTTAATTATGATCTGCCCGGGGTTCCGGAAGATTATATTCACCGTATAGGTCGAACCGGCCGTGCGGGTGTCAGCGGCATTGCCGTGTCTCTTGTCTGTCCTGAAGAAAGGGCAGATTTGAAAGCCATCGAAGTTTTGCTTAAGCAAAAAATTTCCAGGGAAGAAGTTGCTGGTTATACAATAGGCGGCGTGGTGCCGGATTTTGTTTTATTGCGTCCCAACAATCCTTCCAGTGAAAAAAAGGCCGACAAGGGCATCAAAGAGATTGTTGATCAAAGAAAAATTTCAAAGCAACGGACCAAAACCTCCAATGCCCCCAAATCTGCTACCAAAACAAAATCCAAATCTTCTAAAAAAAAGACTAAGTCCGGGAAGAAGTTGTCCAGATCGAGGGCTCGTTTCCAGGAATCCTCCCAAGAAGGTAAAACAAAGGGAAAAAGAAGATAGGCAATAATATGATAACCCAAATAGAGAAAATTGAAGAAATCTTACCAATTTTTAAAGAGTATCTGGGTTATATGAGTCAATTTTATAAAATTTATGATCTTCCTGCCTGGTGTGAAGGGGCATTGAAGAATTTAGAACAATATTCCCGGGCCGATGATAGCTTTATTTATATTTTAAAAAAATCGGACTCCATCATTGGCTTTGCCCTGATTAATAAACATCTGCGGTTCAATCATGATGGCTTTGCCATTGCAGAGTTCTATATTCAAAAAGACCATGGGAGAACCGGGTGTGGTCGATTATTGGCTGAATATGTATTTTCCCGGTTTCCAGGGAATTGGGAAGTTGCAGTCACTCTAAAAAATAGGTCTGCCCTCAGTTTTTGGAAACAGGTGGTATCTGTCTATACATCGGATATTTTTATTAAAAAAAAGAAGGCTTCCTTTGACGGGTACGCTTTTTTATTCAATAACCGCCATGGGCGGACCAGGGATTTTACCCTTGGTTCCGCTCATAACAAAGATTGAAACTCTCTTCTGATATCGGGAGTTTCATATAAATCAATAGACACAAATACACAGGGAGCTTTGGTTGAATATGGGTTTTTTTGCTATAATTGCAGGTTTGCCCGGGCGCTTTGTTTATTTGTTTTTTCATGGTAGACTCAATTAATTTTAAAAAAAATGCCAGGGTAAACTATTCGTGGGGCACTGTGGTATAAGTTATGGTATAATTTTAGTTTAGAAAAGGACAAATGTATGACAAATAATGATATCCTGCGGCGTATCCGCTATGCCTTTGATTTTAGCGATTCAAAAATGATTTCTGTATTTGGTCTGGCGGATTTTGCGGTATCCCGGAGTCAGGTCAGTGATTGGCTGAAAAAAGAGGATGATCCTGCATTCCAGGAATGTAGTGATACTCTGCTGGCTATTTTTTTAAATGGGTTGATCAACGATAAAAGGGGTAAAAAAGAGGGACCCCAGCCCGGGCCGGAACAACTATTAACCAATAATATTATTTTCAGAAAATTGAGAATCGCATTGGATTTAAAAGCCGAGGATATAATTGAGATCATGGGCCTAACGGATGTGAATATCAGCAAGCATGAGTTAAGTGCCTTTTTTAGAAAGCCTGAAAACAGACATTATAGGCTTTGTAAAGACCAGGTTCTGCGTAACTTTTTAAAAGGGGTGCAGCTTAAATATCGTCCTTAAAATTTAAATGGAGTATATGATGACAGTTTATTGGACAAGCGTTGAATTTGATATTGTAGATCCTTCGGCCTATGAAGATTGTGTGGGTGGTTTTGTCTACTTGTTTTTGAAAGCCTTCGATGTTCGTGGGGCCATTCCTAAAATTGAGGCTGCCATTGAAGAAGAAGGGCTTAAAATTAATCAGGTTGAATTTGTGGCCCAGTATGATGAAATTCCCTGGGATTCAGAAGAAGAACAAATTCAATATGATTCCTTGGCAAAGGACGCTGGGGAGTGTGACAAGGTTATCTGGGACGAAATATTTGCCTATGAATCAAGGGATGAACAAGGGACTGGGTAAAACTATAACTTCTGTAAAATAGATGCCTTCGACAATTAGTGATCATCCTGGCAGGTGCCTTGTTTTTTTTTAAAGATGTTGTGCTACATAGGCTGTTATTTGTGTTTTTGTATATGCTTATAAATATCTTTATGGGGGGGACTGCATGAAAAAAATATTGATTACCGGTGGATCAGGTTTTGTTGGAAAGTATCTTACAAGACAATTTCTTTTTGATAATTTTTTTGTAATCGGGCTCGGCACTTCCCTGCATCATCCTTTTGAAGAAGAATCTGAAGAACCATTTAAAAATTTTAAATGGATCAGTGCCGATACTTCCAGGGAAGGGGACTGGCAGGACCATGTGGCAACTGCCGATGTGGTGATTAATCTGGCCGGTCGAAATATTTTTAAACCATGGACAAAAAAATATCAACAGGCCATTTATGATTCCAGAATTCTGACTACAAAACATGTGGTGGATGCCATGGAAAAAGGAAAGCCCGGCAAATTATTGAATGCATCAGCCGTGGGGTATTATGGTGATCAGGGTGAGACAATTTTGCCAGAGACAGGTCCGGTGGGATCTGATTTTCTGGCAATGGTGTGCAGGGATTGGGAAGATCATGCCCTGGAGGCGGTGAATAAAGAGGTCCGGGTTTGCCTTATGCGTTTTGGTGTGGTGCTGGGTGATGGAGGGGCCTTGTCTATTTTGTCCAGGGCTTTTAAATGTTTTGCAGGGGGTCCATTGGGTAATGGCGGCCAATGGTTTCCCTGGATTCATATCCACGATTTGTACCGGGCGATTAAATTTTTAATGGATGATTCCGATCTTGAGGGAATTTTTAATTTTACAGGGCCGGGACTTGTGCGTCAAAAAGATTTTTCAAAGGCTTTGGGGCGGGTATTGAATCGCCCGGCTATCATGCCGGCACCGGCTTTTATGGTGAAGCTTTTGATGGGAGATCTGGGATCTGTTTTGCTCCAGAGTCAAAAAGCCCTTCCCGAAAGATTGACACAACTGGAATTTAAATTTGAATTTGAAGACCCCGGGGATGCCCTGGCCAATATTTTAAAAAAACAATAAAATCTCTTTGTCTGGGACTTTAAATTTTTAAGAATTTGGTATACAATTTACTACTTTACTGATTTTTTATATGAAACTCCCGATATCAAAAGAGAGTTTCAATCTTTGTTGTGGGGGGACCCAAGGGTAAAATTCCCGGTCCGCCCATGGCGGTTATT
>JAAELK010000501.1 GCA_024226935.1 Desulfobacteraceae bacterium | reverse complement strand
TCAAAAAATGCATATAACCAGAAAGTTGTTCAAAAATTTCGTCATCAATTTCTTCAATAGTAAGGTAATCGATAAATTCAAACGGAGGAAAATTTTCTCCAACAACTAAAAGTTTCTTTTCGGCGCAGTGGGCATTGGTGACAGCGGCAATTAAGTAACCAGTCCGAAATAACTTTCTCATATGATTGATAAATAATATAAATAATAGGGTTTTCAAAATCCGTGAAAGAGTATATACTGTCGCCAATGTTAATCTTAAACGCCAGAAAGACCCTATGAAACCTTATACACTTGAAAATGAAGATATCATGCGACGATTTTATAATTGTTTGAACGAGAAAGATCGCAGACGGTATGCGGGGATTGAAGCATTGAAACTGGGCCGTGGGGGACGGAATTACATCGCCCGTGTACTGGGATGCAGTCGGCGGACCGTATCCAAAGGCGCGATCGAATCCAGTGGATTGTCTTCGCGCACCGTACATGATCAGATAGGTCAATCTCACGCCAAATTTCCGAGGATACGGAAAGCAGGGGGCGGACGCAAACGCTACTGGTTTGACCATCCCGAAATTGACGATCAGTTTCTGTCCGTGTTGCGGGAGCATACGGCGGGGGACCCGATGGACGAGAAGGTACGATGGACAAATTTGCGAGAATGGGAAATCGTTGCGGCCCTGGAAAAAGAATACAAAGTGCGAGTAAGCCGGAACGTTGTTCGGCAACTGCTCAAAAAGCATAATTATCGACTCCGCAAAGCGCAAAAACGGAAACCAATGAAAAAAAACATTCCCAATCGAAACGCGCAGTTCGATTGTATCACGCAGCTTAAATCGGAGTATGAGGCCGCCGGCAATCCCATTGTCAGTATGGACACCAAGAAAAAGGAGAGGCTTGGCAACTTTTATCGAGATGGTCAGCTGTACACGTTGGAAGAATTGAAGGTATATGATCACGATTTCCCCAGTTTTGCCGAAGGGATAGTTATTCCGCATAGTCTTTATGATTCTCGGCTCAATATCGGCTACATTCAAGTGGGCACGAGCCACGACACAAGCGAGTTTGCCTGTGATAGCTTTCGTCACTGGTGGTATAACCATGGACGTGAGGCTTATCCACACGCCACGTCGATTTTGGTTTTGTGCGACGGAGGCGGTAGCAACAGCTCCCGACATTACATTTTCAAACAAGATCTCGAAATCATGGCGGATGAAATCGGAGTGGAAATACGAATCTCGCATTACCCGCCCTATTGTTCGAAATACAACCCGATTGAACATCGCCTGTTTCCACATGTAACCCGCGCCTGCCAAGGAGTAATCTTTACCAGCTTGGAGGTTGTAACCGAACTGATTGCCAATACACGCACCAAAACAGGATTAAAGGTCTTTGTCCATGTCATTGATAAAGTTTATAAGACCGGCCGTAAAGTGACCAAAACTTTTAAAAAGGAGATGCGCATTGTATTTGACGAAATCTTACCCCAATGGAATTACCGTGTAATTCCATTGGGACATTAATATGGGTAAGTTATTTAACTGAAGTTTCACCGATTTTTTTTCCATCATTTATAGTCAATACCGAAATATTTTGAATAGTCGAAAGCATTTGGCATGGAAAATGAATTTCAATTTCTATGCCAATTAATTCAGCTATTTAAATGCACTTTCTTC
>JAAELK010000500.1 GCA_024226935.1 Desulfobacteraceae bacterium | reverse complement strand
GGCAGACTCCCGCGATATATGAACGAAGCCGAGCGCTGAAACGCGTCCGTCTGGGAAAGGAGACAACAAGCACAGGGAAGCACGCGAGTACAGCGACAAAGGGGGGAGGGGATAGGGGAGAAAGAAGCTGAGTAATAACCAACCCCCCCCCCTAGTCCCCCCTGCGTCAGATATCCGAAGTCGCTGGTCGAAGCTCGAGGCATCAGGACTCCAGAGGTGGAGTATCCGCACAGGATGCAACGCGTGCACAAGCAAAGGAGCAAATGCCCGGCGGGCGCGGCAAATATGCAAGCAGGGGGAAGGGGAATGGTCTACAAAAACAAAATTATAATCCGAACAATGCATTTCAAAAAAAAACGGAAATATCGTCGGAAAAAGGACAGGTGTTTTACAAGAGGTCCCCGGAGGGTCAAGTGGCGATGGGGACCGACACACACGACGCCGGATCGCAGCCGAACGTGGGGTAGACAGAACGGGTCCCAGAGAAATACAAGTGGCGGGCCCCGGACCGGAGTCCAACGAAGGCATGCGATCCAGCGACGAGGTGTCGGGAAAAATCCAAGAGGGGAAGGGACGGATCAACGTCCGGGGGAGGGGTCGTGTGTCGGGACTGTATTTCCGCCCGGCAGTCGCCTGTGATTGGCACACGATCAGGAACCCGGCGGGGGGACGTCCAAGAACTTCGCGGATGATCCTGGGATAACGCGACGGGACAATGGTACATCGGAAATACCCACAGGACAGGTAAACTGGAAGCAGGACGGAAGGAAAGGACCACACACCCAAGATTGCGGGGGTCAGAAATACACGGTGGCGACACACCGCGATCGACGGGAGGGTGGACCGGACCCGAAGGCCAGCATCCGGTGACTCGACAATTCACATCTCAATGAGTCGGGGAACGATGTACCATACCCCACCGCAGGTTCAGGATCAGGAAGAGGTAACAGGTGAGACCCCCCCCCCCCAGGGAATATGGTCCGCAAAGTATCCACACCCGAAGGGGGGCAGGACAGGCGTGTGGTATCGC
>JAAELK010000499.1 GCA_024226935.1 Desulfobacteraceae bacterium | reverse complement strand
TAGGGATTTCATTTTGGGAATATCTCATAGATCGTATTGAAAACAAGAACCAAATACCGCTATTGCCAAATCTGATAAAAATGAAGATGGAAGGCCAATTTTCAATATAGTTCCTTCCCTGCACTTATTGAGAAGTTGCAACGCTTCTCCATGCAGTTTTTTTTCCCATAATTTTAAAATTGGAAGGGAACTTAAAATTTTTAAAATTATGGAGTCCGGGTTTCCAGAAGCTAATTTATAAATTTTTTGTAAATATTTTGTGAAGGGAGAAAAACAATTTTGTGCAGTAAGTTCAAGCTCTTCTGAAATTTTCTTATACATGGACTCTTTTCTGTGGAAAAGAAAACTTTCAGCAACCTGGTCTCCTATACTCATTATTGGATTTAAAGCCGCATTGGGTTCCTGGAATATCATTGAAATCTGATCTCCCCGGCACTTTTCCATATAACTTTCTGACTGCTCCAGAAGATCAACCGCCTTTGATTCATTCTTTTTATCAGGGAAGAAAAGAACTTTTCCACCTTCAACTTTTCCGGGTTCCTGAATAATTCTCATCATGGACCTGACTGTTACGCTTTTTCCACACCCCGACTCTCCAACTAGACCGAAGGTGATACCATGATCAACAACAATACTTACATCATTGAGAGCCTTGACAACCCCCTCATAAGTATAAAAATTGGTTTTTAAATTTCTTGTTTCAATTAAAGTTGGCATATTATTCTTTTTGTCCAGGTTTATCCTAATCATATTTTGTTGTGGGCAAACCTTGATAAAAATCCTGGTCGGCCCATGGCAGTTATTATCGCCTTCTTTGTTTTGGATCAAATGCATCCCTCAGGGCATCACCGATAAGGTTCCAGGAAAGAACAAACAAGATGATACATAATCCTGGAATAACTACAGTGTACCAAAACTTCAAAGGATCATGGGCAGGCCCCACAATATAATTTCTTGCCGAAGCCACCATTTGCCCCCAGTCGGCATATCCCCTTGGAGCACCAAGTCCTAAAAAACTCATAAAAGAAGCTGTTATTACCATTGAACCCATATCCATGGTACCAACCACAATAACAGGATAAATTGAGTTGGGAAGAATATGCCTGATCATTATTTTAAAATCGGAAACACCCATAATTTTTGCTGCCTGGACAAAATCTGAATCTCTCAGTGTCAAAATTCCAGATCTCATAACACGAACGTAACTGCGCCATTTAACCAGGGCCAAGGCAATAATCACCTTATCAAGTCCCGTCCCGAAAGCTACAACAATTGCCATCACTAAAATCAGCAGGGGAATGGCAAAAACAATATCCACACCTCTCATGATAATTTCATCTACGACACCGCCGTAATAACCTGCTATAATACCTAACGTTACGCCGATTAAAGTGGCTAATCCAATTACAATACCGCCTATTTTGAAAGCTGTCCTTGTTCCCCAGATGACACCATAATAAATATCATACTGCCCGGATGTAGTTCCAAAAATATGTTTGGCGCTCGGCGGTTTCGGAGTGGGTGAAAAACCTTCATGGGGCACTAGATAATTATTATGAATATTTTTAGGCGGAGCCAGATAAGGAGCAAAAGCAGCAACCCCCACAAAAAAGAAAAGAAGAGAAAATCCGATAATCGCCGAAGGATTTCTTAGTATTTTAGATAGAGTAAATTTTAATTCTTTAAGTCTTGGATGTTTATTTTCCGGCATAATTTCATATCTTTCTTAGGATAAACGGATTCGCGGGTCAATATATGCGTAGAGCAAATCAATGACAAGATTTGTTACAACAAATACAGCTCCCATAAAAAGACACATACACATGACAACGGGAATATCAAGCTGAATTGCCGACTCTGCAAGCCACCAACCAAGCCCCTGCCTGTTAAAAACTATCTCCACGGCAATGGAACCTTCCATGGCAAATGCAGCCATTTCTCCGGCAATTGTTATTACAGGAATAAGTGCATTTCTCCTGGCATGTTTGATATAGATTGTTTTTTTATCTGCTCCCTTGGCTTTTGCAGTAATTACATAATCCTTTGATGTCTCTTCGATCATATTTGATCTCATTACCCTCATCACAAGAGCTACAACAACAATTACCTGGGTGGCCACGGGTAAAACAAGATGTTTCAAGGCGTCAAGAGTAATATCAAAACGGCCGTTTAAAATACCGTCAATGGTATACATTCCAGTATAGGCAGTATATGAATCAGGATTATTTCTAATGAATGTCACAAGATCATGACTTAATATTTCCGGGGAAAAAAGATTAAAATAACCATAGAAAACCATGAGAAGAATAAGGGCGAATAGAAAGGTTGGTAATGACCAGCCTATTATGGCCACAATTCTCGTTATATGATCAAAGGCTGAATCTTTTTTTATCCCGGCCTGGGTCCCAAGCCAGATCCCCAGAATTATAAATATAGGGGTTGCAAACAAATTAAGTTCCAGGGTTATGGGAAAATAGTGCCAGAAAGCATCAAAAACAGGCCTTGCAGCAACAATTGACCACCCCATATTCCCGGAAGATATTTCTTTTACCCATCTTATATATTGCAAATATACAGGATCATTAAAGCCATATCTTTCGATGAGTTCTGGAATATTTTTTGCCTGTTGGGGTGTTGTAACAAAGGCAGCGGCCCTTCTTTCAGGACTGAAGGTGGAAAGAATCCCAAATATTAAAATGGAGACGCCAAACAAAACAAATATTAAAAAAATCAGTCTTCTAATTATATAAGCTTGCAAAATAACACCGATATTTCCATTAAAGCACGGATTAAACAGGTTAATCCGCACTTTAACAAATTAAAAAATTATTGTTTGCGAATATGGGCTAAATGTTCCATGGCAGGTGAATCAATGGCATTGGGAACAAATCCTGATATATAATTTTTATAGGCCCTAAGATCAATGGACTGATAAAGGGGAATTCCGATTGCATCGATGTACCAGAGATCCTGGAGTTTTGAATATATCTCTTGTCTTTTCAAAGGATCTACAGTTTTTATACCCGCAGAACAAAGTTTATCAACCTCTTCATTTTTATAGGCCATAAAACTGCCATAAACCCCTTTTGAATGCATGAAAGTATACATGAAATTATGGGGATCGGCATAATCTGCACTCCAGCCAATGATAAAGATTGGGAACTCAAATTGGCGATATTTAACTGTATAATCTTTCCAGTCAACATTTCTGACTTCAATTTGAAATTTTGGATTTAATGAAGCGATATTTTCAGCTAACATGTGGGCTGCCGCCTGTCGCATCTCATTTCCTGTATTATGGGTGATAATCATTTTAAAACCCTTTTCCCATGCTTTCCCGTCCCAGGCTTTTTTCATAAACTCTTTGGATTTTTCAAGATCAAAAGCATAAACAGGAACATCCTTGTGATAGGGAAGTCCTTCAACATTAGGGCTTGTGGGCATAACAACAAGCCCGTTAAATACATCGTTTTTATAGGTTTTTCGATCCATTGCGTGTAAAAAGGCTTTTCTCACATTAATATCTGCAAAAAAGTCCGGAGGAATCCCTTCACCATCAAGTTTTCCGCTTCCAATATTTGGATTACCAATACTATTGATTTTCTGGCAAAAAAGTGCTGCTGAATAATCAAGCTGTGGAACTTCATAGAGAGTCAACCCTGACATCTGTCTTACTTCCGGAACATAATTAAGATCAACCATGGCCCTATCAGCATCACCGTTTTGGAGCATAAGTTTTCTTGTGCTCCACTCTTTAACATATTTAAAAACAGCATATTTAAGTTGAGGTTTTGGCCCCCAATAGGAATCAAATCTTTCAAAAACAAACTCCTTGGATGGCACCCATGATTTCATGAAATATGGAGCTGTTCCATTTTCAATTTTCTGAAGAGGTTCATAACCAGGTGCCGGCCGGTTATATTTTGCTGCATTGGCAATATTTCCATCCCAGCAATTGTTTTCAATACACCATTTTTTATTTAAAACAACAGAAGTTGTATAGGTCATGATACTCAAAAATGGGGGATAAGCTGCGGGAAGGTGAAAAATAATTTCATCGCCTTTTGCTTCAACGGCCCTGTCAATTTTATCAAAGATACCCGGGATTATTTTCCCATCATCACGGGTTCCGCCCTCACCTGTGAGTGCTTCAATAAGCATCCACATGGGCCCCCCTGCTGAATCACAAATCATGTTTCGCTTAAAGGAGTACACGACATCTTCAGGGGTCATCACAGCGCCATTATGGAACTTAACATTTTTACGAATTTGAAATTTATAGGTTTTTCCATCGGGAGAGATCCCCCCGTTCTCAATTGTTGGAACCGTTGTTGCGAGAACAGGAACAAATTTATCCGTTGAAGAACCATCAAAATAGATAAGAGTTTCATAGATATTTTTAAGTTTTTGCCTACCGACAACATCATAACAGACAGCCGGATCCAATGTCCTAACTGTTCCATAATCCACATAAATAAAGGTATCGGGATTCTTAATCGTTTTTTTTACGGCCGTTTTTTCTTCTGGCTTAGTTTTTTCTTCCGACTTATCAGTACAACCTAACAAGCCGGAAAAAATCAAAACACTTGAAACAATAAGAATAAATTTAAACCACTGGACATTTTTCATTTTTTTCATTTTCCCTCCATCTCTTTTACGAAGTACCAAAAAAACAACACTTTAACATATAGAAACTGCGGCGGTTCTTTAAAAAAAATATACTAATTCCAAAAAGATCTTTGTTAAATGTTGATGACACCCAAAATGATGTCCGGGATCATGATTTTATCTATATATTTGACTAGTTCAACATTAACTAGTGGCGAACATCTCATATAATGCACACAGATGTCAACCCTGGGTTTACATAAATAAAGGGAAATAATTAGTAATAAAAATTATGATTGTATAAATTTATAGTTAAAAAACATAAAAAATCACTAAAAACAATAGACTAACTTCATTCAGGATACCAAGTAATTTTCAGTAAAACATAAATTTATGTTTCCTGTTTATTATCTATGAATAAAATTATTTAAAAGCATTGATGGCCCGAACCGCAATAATCCTGATTGAGACTCAAGCCCAAGAGATTGGCAAAGATAAAAAAAATCTGATTTTTAATAGGAATACTAATTTGTATTTTTTAAAAAAAATACTACTTATCATGGTAAAAAAATACCATGATAAGTAGTATTATAAAACAATCTACTTTTTAGAGTTTTTCAAGGACGCCTTAACAAAGTCCTTGAAAAGGGGGTGGGGATTACTGGGCTTTGATTTGAATTCCGGGTGAAACTGACACCCCAAATACCAGGGATGATCCGCAAGTTCAACGATTTCAACCAATTCGTGATCCGGAGATGTGCCGCTGATAATAAGTCCAGCTTTCATCAAACGATCCTTATATTCATTATTAAATTCAAACCGATGACGATGTCGCTCGGAAATATTTTCGGTTTTATATGCCTTTATTGCCAAGGTCTCGGCTTCCAGGTGACAAGGATAGGCACCCAACCGCATGGTTCCACCCTTATCTGATTCCTCGTCCCTTTTTTCAACCTGTTTAGTTTGCTCGTCATACCATTGTTTCAGCAAATAGATCACAGGAAAAGGAGTATAAGGATCAAATTCTTCTCCGTTTGCCTCTTCCATACCGGCTAAATTTCGCGCCACCTCAACCACGGCCATATGCATACCAAGACAGATACCAAAATATGGCACTTTATTTTCCCTGGCATATTTCGCGGCCAGAATTTTACCCTCAATCCCCCTGGAACCAAATCCTCCTGGAACCAGAACACCATCACTGGCAGATAATATCTCTACTACATTCTTTTCGGTGAGGGTGCTGGAATCGACAAAATTAAGACTCACCCGGGCATCATTGGAAATACCGGCATGGGCAAGAGCCTCATTCAAACTTTTATAACTTTCGGTCAGATCTACATATTTTCCAACAATAGCAATACTAACGGAAAATCTTGGATTTTTAAATTTTTCCACCATCTCCCGCCAATCATCCAGATGGGGAGCCCTTGCCCATATATTTAATTTCTTGAGTATTTTATCCCCAAGACCTTCTTTATTATAAACCAAAGGCACTTCATATATGCAATCCACATCCTTTGCTGTGAACACAGCATCTGAATCTACATCACAAAACAGGGAAATTTTATTTTTAATTTCCTGGGACAAATAACTTTCCGTCCGACACAAAAGAATATCCGGCTGAATTCCAATGCTGCGCAACTCTTTTACACTGTGCTGGGTAGGTTTTGTTTTCACCTCGCAGGCGGTCTTGATATAGGGCACCAGGGTCAAATGAATATATATCACATTGGAGGAACCTGCATCTGTTCTAAACTGCCGGATTGCCTCAAGAAAAGGCAAAGATTCAATATCACCAATTGTACCACCGATCTCCACGATCACCACATCGGTCTGTTTAGATACCAGAAGGATACTTTTTTTAATTTCATCGGTAATGTGGGGAATGACCTGAACCGTTCCACCAAGATATTCTCCCTTACGTTCCTTGGTAATCACCTGATCATAAATTTTACCCGTGGTAAAATTGTTATTTTTACCTAATTTGGCATTGGTAAACCGCTCATAATGACCCAAATCAAGATCTGTTTCCGCCCCATCATCGGTTACAAAGACTTCTCCATGCTGAAAAGGATTCATTGTTCCGGGATCAACATTTATGTAGGGGTCCAGCTTTTGTATAGTCACGGTCAACCCCCGACTTTCCAGAAGCATACCTATGGCAGCAGATGCAAGCCCTTTACCCAAAGATGATAATACTCCACCGGTAACAAAAATATATTTGGTATTTTCAGCCATCAATCCCTCACTTGTTTAAATTATTCATATAATTTTCTAAAAATTTCAATTTGCTTGTCAAAGGCATCAATCAGCCCAGAAAGCTCCTTCTATCCCTTTGTGGAAGCCATCCCGAACATGATACAGTTCCTGGATACGATTCACATCGAACAAGGCTGCGGGAAATCTGGATACCAGCTTAAACTGCCGCACATCAATCTTTGTAGATAACTGATTATCGACAAAGATCGTAGTCTGCATGGGATACCAGGTTTGACTGACCCGCTGCCAGTTTTCATAATCAAATACAATTATCCGACCATTTTTTTTAATCACATACCGGACCGGTAATAAACTTTTCTTGTCAATCCAGAGCCCGGGTGACACTTTTAGATCCAAAGGAAGCTGACCAATAAAATAACAAATCTTGTCATCAAGTCTTTGAAATGAGACCTGATCCGTATCCACGCCGGCGAGCATCAATTGCCGGCCAAGGGACTTTTGATCTCTGTAAAGAAGGATATCCGTATAAAAATCCCCGGGAGATTTTTCCAGGGAAACAACCCTTCCGTCTGCTACCTTAATAAATTGAGAATCAGACTCCACATAAATCCAAGAAACTGTGCCTGAAATAATTTCAGACCGGAATTTACCCGGAAACAGATAGGTCAATTTTTCATCCAAGGCAATGGTTTTATTCCCAGCCTCAACCTCCTGTCCTGAAACATCCATGACATTCCGGGTCTGAAAAACTTCCATCCCGGCAGGGCGCTTGATTTTATGTATCATCAAATACAAAAGGTGAGGCGTTTGTGGAACAAAGGCCTCACCCTTACCCGCCGACAGAATAAAGAATACAGCAAAAAAAAGAATTGGTATTTTTTTATTCATAAACGCCAAGGATCAGAAAAATAGATTTGTAGGAAAAGATGCACCATTTCCCAATCTTTCTTCAATCCGGATCAACTGATTATATTTTGCCACCCGATCACTTCTCGACATAGAGCCGGTCTTAATCTGACCTGCATTAATCCCAACTGCAAGATCTGCAATAAAAGAATCTTCCGTTTCACCTGATCTGTGGGAAACAACCGTGGTATACCCGGAATCTTTTGCCATCTGGATAGTATCAAGGGTCTCAGTTAAGGTTCCAATCTGATTGAGCTTGATAAGAATGGAATTACCAATACCCCGTTCAATTCCTTTTTTAAAAATATCCGGATTGGTCACAAAAATATCGTCCCCGACAATCTGGGTGGAATCACCCAGCCGCTGGGTCATAAGCTCCCACGATTCCCAATCACCTTCCGCAAGGCCGTCTTCAATGGAATACAGGGGATATTTTTCAATAAGCCCCTCATAATAATCTATCATATCCTTTGCAGACAATTCTTTTCCCTCGGACTTAAATATATATTTTCCGTCCCGATAAAATTCGGATGCAGCCGCATCAAGGGCAATACCAATATCCTTACCCGGCCTATAACCGGCAGCTTCAATGGCATGAATAATATATTCCAAAGCTTCTTCATTGGATTTGAGATTTGGAGCGAATCCACCTTCATCACCCACTGCTGTACTCAGTCCCTTACCATTGAGTATTTTTTTCAAATTATGAAAAGTTTCCGCTCCCATACGAACGGCTTCACCCAGGGATGCAGCACCAAAGGGGAGAATCATGAATTCCTGAATATCCAGGTTATTGGGTGCATGGGAACCCCCATTTATAATATTCATCATGGGTACGGGAAGAACCCGTGCATTTATTCCACCAATATGCTGATATAAAGGGATATCGCAGGCAGCAGCCGCAGCTCTTGCCGCTGCCATGGAAACTCCCAAAATGGCATTGGCTCCCAGTCTTGACTTATTCTCGGTACCATCAATATCCAGCATAGTCTGGTCAAGCCCGGCCTGATCCATGGCATCATATCCAATTATTTCAGGAGCGATCACTTCATTCACATTGGCAACGGCATTTAGAACCCCTTTACCCATGAAACGATTTTCAGAATTATCCCGCAACTCCAGGGCCTCCCGACTACCAGTCGAGGCACCGGAAGGAACTGCTGCCCGCCCCTGGGCACCACAGGCCAGTGTAACATCCACTTCAACTGTTGGATTCCCTCTGGAATCCAGTATTTCCCTCGCTTTAACATCAATCAATTCTGTCATTTTTCCCCCTCTATATCTTATATTTAAAAAGCATTATTTCTTAAGTTTTCCTGAACCATTAATAACAATATCCTTTCCCACATTCAAGAACTAATCAAAATTTATTTCTTAAACAGGTACATATTTTATGAAAAACATTCTCTTTCAACAATGTCCATACAAACTTTTATACTTTTATTCCAAAAAATAAACAGGAACACCAAGAGATTTAATTTCACCCAAGCGAAAATCAAGCATTCTTTTACCAATAAAAATGATGGTTTTATCGGCTTTTTCTTTACCTATATGTTTTAAATTATCATGCAGCAAACCCTGTCGACAGCTTACCATAAAACTCACTTCCTGTAAGTTTTTGTTCACCAACATCTTGTTAACACAGGAAAATTCTTTTTGGGCTAAAAGCAGAATTTCATTTTCTTTTTCCAGATTATATTTATCTTCCAGACAGCAAAGCAATACAACCTGGCGCAATCTTAAATTGCGAGAAGTCCATTCGGCTACAAAAGGCAATCTGTTAACAAATGAATTTCCCCTTGATCCAAGTACAGCTATTATTCCACTGGGTATGTCTATTTGATTTTCATCTTCCATCTCTTCGGCTACACCTAATTTTGTGGCGATCCAGGGTGTAAAAATCGGTTCAATTATCAATGTGGACAAAATTACCCACATGCCGATTTCGACCAAGCCATCAACTCCGACGATGCCCATTCCGATAACAGTTGTCAACAATACCGCCGGGATCGCACCCGTTTCCCGCACAAAAGATATAAAAATCAAATCTTTAACACTCAAACGATCTTTCCCTGCAAAAGTCCAGAAATAAAGCGAAACAAATACTGCAATTGGTCGGATTATCAGCATAAAAATCAAAGCTGACAGCAATCCTATCCCGGCATAGGAAATAAGTGCATGCACATCAACTAGGGCTCCAAGAAATATAAAAACAGATGGTTTAAAAAATCCTTCAACAAGAAAATTAAAAAATTTTTCCGTTGCACGCATCTTTTCATTTAAGCTAAAAACCAAACCAGCAATAAAGGCCGCCAGATACCCACTACCCCCTACCGACAGGGCAATAGTGAAGATAAAAACCGGTACAAATAAAAAATAGGCTGAGTCTGCTTCAAACTCTTCTTCTTCAGTATTCTTTCGGTTACGCAAAATCTTAAGCAAAACAAAACCAAATAATCCGGCCCCAACACCAAATATAATCTGCTTCCCAAGAAGCATTCCGCTGGGAATACTGAAAATAGAAGTGTACCAATGATTAATGGAATTATATTCTGAACCGGAAGTAATTACAGATAGAAAAACAACCGTCAACAGAGTACCGACAACATCAGTGACAGCGCTTTCAGATATAACCAGGTTTTTAACAAAGTGATTTTTAAACCGCAAATTCTTAAAAAGTGGAATTATGGCAGCCGGATCGGTCGAAGCCAACAGGGCACCTAAAACCACGGCAGTGTGCATTGATAAAGGCTGACCAAACCAAATAGATAAATAATATGTAGTTTGGGAAAACATCCAGGCGGTTAAGAATAAACCCAAAAAAGACAGTGAGCAAATCTTATATATCAATCGTTTGAAGTTGGTGAAGGGAGTTTCCAACCCACCACCAAACAATATAAAGGTGGCGCCCATACTGACTATGATACTCAAAGCATTGCCGTGTATTACTATGGGGTTTAATACCGGCTTGGCAGCCAGACCAAAGGCTATGGCTAATACAAACGACGGCAATTTCAATGCCTGGGAAGAATAGAAGGATGCCGTACTGAGGATAAAGACCACGGCTACAATAAAAAAAATTTCGGTCAATCCCCCCTCGGGCGATTTCGCCCAAAAATGATACACAGCCGGAGCAAATTGGGATAATACCGCTGCTATCCCAAGAATTCCGATGGAAAAAATATATTTTTTAAAATTATTGCTGATTTTCATAGCTGTCCTGATAACATTTTAATTAAATAAATTAACAATAAAAAAAACTTGGAAAAGCCCACGAATCAAAATTCATAATAAGTTGTTAAAACAACTTTATTCCGGAGAGCCCTCCAAGCCAAGCCTTTACTAAAACACAATTTTATACTAAACTCCATAAAATTCTTAGAATTCGATTTAAAAATCACCCCGGCACTTTTTTAAACCACTTAACATAGCTGCCCTGTCACCGCTGGCTTTTCTTAACCTTGACAAACAAAAATGACTCTTATATGTAGGAAAGTCGTGCGGATTTAACATTACTTTTAAACACATAAAGGAGTCAAAATGAACATTCTTTTTTTTGGACCAAACGGTAGTGGCAAAGGAACCCAGGGCACCATACTCAAAGATAAGTACAATATAGCTCACATAGAATCAGGTGGAATCTTTCGTGAAAACATCAAAGGAGGAACCGACCTAGGCAAAAAAGCCAAAGAGTATATCGATAAGGGGGATCTGGTTCCAGATGAAATTACCATCCCCATGGTTCTTGACAGACTCCAACAAGATGACTGCAAAAACGGCTGGCTTTTAGACGGCTTTCCAAGAAACAAAGTTCAGGCAGAAAAACTCCATGCATCCCTTGAAGAAGCCGATATGAAACTTAACTTTGTAATTGAGATGCTCCTGGACCGTCAGATTGCAAAAAACAGAATCATGGGGCGCAGATTATGTGAAAACAACAATAATCATCCCAATAATATTTTCATTGATGCCATCAAACCAAATGGAGATAAATGCCAAGCCTGCGGCGGCAGCCTGAGCGCCCGGGATGATGACCAGGATGAAGCTGCCATCGATAAACGTCATTCCATTTATTACGATACAGATACCGGCACCCTGGCCTCGGCATATTATTTCAAAGACCTTGCCCACAAGGATGGTTCCATCAAATATTTCACCCTGGCCGGGGAAAAAGATCTCAATTCGGTTACCCAGGAGCTGATCTCCAATTTATAGACAATAGTCCATGATATCAACCTTTAACCGACATGAAATTTTCCTTCGTAAAACAAAATTATAGCCATTTGACTAAATTTAATATTTAGGTCGAATGGCTTTTTTACTTGCTTTCATATCTACTATTTGGTATCTGTTCGGGTTATAAATATTGTATATTTAAATACACGATGAAAGGGGCGATGCCTTTTGAAAGAAATTATGGTCACGGTTATTGACAACGATGTTGAAAAAGCCTTGAGAATATTGAAGAAAAAAATCCAAAATGATGGTCTCTTCAAACGTCTTAAAGTAAAAAAACATTTTGAGAAACCTTGTCAATTCAGACGACGTAAAATGAGAGAAGCAATGAGAAGACAAAGAATTGCAGCCTCAAGAACACGCAGACGACGTAGTTAAACCGTTAAATTCTACCCGGCATATTTAATATAATTAAATATGCCGGGTTTTTTTATTGTTGGGGAACATGGGAAAAATAGCTTACCAAGATTGTCTTGATAAAATTTATGGACTCGGCCGATTCGGCATCAAACTCGAGTTGGATACCATTCACAACATCCTCAAGACCCTGAACAACCCCCAGAAAAATTATTATACCATCCACATTGCCGGAACCAATGGTAAAGGATCAACCGCAACCTATATTGAATCCATATTAAGAAAAGCCGGATTCAAAACAGGTATTTACACCTCTCCCCATTTGGTTAAATTCAATGAAAGAATCTGTGTCAATGGAGAACAGATAAGTGATGAAAAAGTAGTAGAAGCCTATGAAGCGGTACATGCTGCAGACCTATGGAAAAGAAAAGCTACTTTTTTTGAAATCAATACGGCCATGGCATTTTATCATTTTTCCAGGGAAAAGGTGGAGTGGGCCATTATTGAAACAGGCATGGGCGGACGATTTGATGCAACAAATGTTATTAGCCCCCAGATCAGTGTGATCACCAATTTATCCATCGAGCACAGTGATTACCTTGGTCACACCATAAAGGCTCTGGCCAGGGAAAAAGGCGGAATCATCAAGCAAAACACCCCAGTGGTAACCGGAGTTAATCAACCATCCGGCCTTGGAGTTATCAAAGAAATTGCAAAAAACAATACTGCCCCTATCTTTGAGTTTAAACATGATTTTTCCATCCGGAAAAATCCAAAGAAAGCTACCTATCTTTACCGGGGTATTAACCAGACCTGTAAAGCAATTGTAAAACCTTTGCCCGGAGATCACCAAAAAGAAAACTTAAGCCTGGCCCTGGCAACCTGTGAACTTGTATTTGATAGATTCAAAGGAACTGATCTTCGATACAATCTGTCACCTACTCTTATCAAAGAGGGACTTGCCGCCGTAAAATGGCCGGGAAGACTTGAGGTCATCATGGAAAAACCCCTGGTCATCCTGGATGGGGCCCACAATCTTAAGGCGGCAAAGGTACTGGGAAAATACCTGTCCTCAAACCTGGCCGGTAAAAACCTCACCCTTGTATTGGGAATCCTGGATGACAAGCCCTACGAAGAGATGCTCAACAATCTTGTTCCCCACGCCCAAAAAATAATTATTACCAAAGCCAAAATTGACAGAAGCCTGGAAACCCAGATCCTAAAAGAGGCGGTTAAAAAAATTACAAATAAAAAAATTGAAGTTATAGAAGATGTAAATATGGCTGTAACCCATGCGATATCGGCGTGTTCCGACGATGATGCCATCTGTATTGCGGGGTCTTTATATGTTGCTGGAGAAGCAAAAGAAAAATTTAATGTGGATTTTATTTAATAACGTGGTATAAGGGCTCTTGAATTTTGTGCGCCCGTAGCCCAGTGGATAAGGCGTCAGCCTCCGAAGCTGAAGATCGCTGGTTCGATTCCAGCCGGGCGCACCACCTTTAATTTCTATGAAAACATCCCTCAAAATAGGCATTTTAAGCTATAGAAGCAATCCCCATTGCGGTGGCCAGGGCGTTTATGTCCGCCACCTTACCCAAGCACTTTCAGATCTGGGGCATCGGGTTGAGGTCATTGCAGGACCACCGGACCCCCAACTGAACGGCAGTGGGACCCTGACAATGCTGGAAACCCTGGATCTATACAATGCAGACAATCCCTTTCGGACCCCCGCCCTTTCGGAACTTAAAGACCCCATCAATCTCTTGGAATGGCTGGACGTTTCAGCCATGGGATACCCTGAACCCATGACTTTCGGCATGCGGGTGAATCGTCACCTGAAAGGCTGTGAAGATAAATTCGATATTATCCATGACAATCAAAGCCTGTCCTATAGCCTACTCTCCTTACAAAGAAAAGTACCGGTGACCGCTACCATCCACCATCCCATGACCGTGGATAGACGCCTTGCGATCCAGAGCACCCGGTCCTATCTCCAAAAACTCAAAATTTTAAGATGGTATTCCTTCATTGGTATGCAAAAGCAGGTGGCCAGAAAACTTAAAACAATAATCACGGTATCCGACAGTTCCAAAAAAGATATTGCAAAAGAGTTTAAGGTTCCGGAAGCAAAATTTAAAACCATCCCCATCGGCATCGATACCAATAATTTTTATCCCCTGGAACATATCAAAAAAATCCCTGGACGAATAATTGTAACCAATAGTGCAGATACCCCTTTAAAGGGACTATACCATCTCTTATTTGCCCTGAAAAACATTCTAAAAACACACCGAGTCAGCCTGACCATCATTGGAACTCCCAAAAAAGACGGGGGAATTGAAAATCTGGTGAAAAGATTGGATCTGGGCTCCCACATTGAATTCACCGGCCGTATCGACCATGACCGATTTGTCAAAGAGTATGCAAAAGCCAGTATTGCGGTTGTTCCCTCACTCTACGAAGGATTCGGTCTGCCCGTAGGCGAGGCCATGGCATGCAGAATTCCCGTTATCAGCACCACAGGCGGAGCCCTTCCTGAAGTGGCAGGAGACGCAGCAAAACTTGTCCCCCCCGGAGACGCCCCGGCTCTGGAAAAAGCAATTATTGAACTATTGGAAGATCCGGCACAAAGAGAAATGCTTGCCCAAAAAGGCTATGAACGAGTTTTAACAGAATTCACCTGGGAAAAAACAGCCATCAAAACAGCACAAGCCTATAGGGGGATTATCCATGATTACCATTAATTTTAACCGACTCGATATCAATCCCAACGACAAAATATTAGATATTGGCTGCGGAGAAGGCCGCCATACCATACGAGCCGCCCAGGAAAAAGACACCATCTGCACCGGGGCTGATTTTGGCTTTGATAACCTTGTTCAAACCCGGGATAAACTTATATTCCACGATGGGATCAATGATCTTTCATGCAGGGATTGGAATCTGTCCACCATGGATATCACAGCTCTCCCCTTCAAAGACAATAGCTTTGACATCGTCATCTGCTCGGAGGTGTTAGAGCACATTCCCGATGACACAAAAGCCATGGCAGAACTTGTCAGAATTGTACGCCCGGGAAAAATCCTGGCCGTCAGTGTGCCCAGATTCTGGTCGGAAAAAATCTGCTGGCTCCTTTCCGATGAATATTTCAATGCAGACATGGGCCATGTCCGGATATATAAAAAGAAAGCTTTAATCCAAAAAATTAAAACCCTGGGACCTGTCTATCTTGGTTCCCATTTTGCCCACAGCATCCACACACCCTATTGGTGGTTAAAGTGCTTGATGGGCCCCAATAGAACCGATTCATTTTTTGTAAATCTCTATCACAGGATTCTGGTATGGGATCTGATGAAAAAACCTAAAATCACCGCATTTGTGGATAAACTGTTCAACCCGATTTTGGGCAAAAGCCTGGTTCTCTATTTCAAAAAACCTTTAAAACCCTGATTATAATTTCGAATCCTAGGTTAGTTATTATAAAATAATCAAGGCGCTATTTTTTGGCAATTCACCTTGGTGGTGGAAATATATAAAAAAAAATAGTATATTAGCGTATCTCTTTTAATTTGAGGACTATCAATTATGATGCGCTTTGGATTATACTTACTCTTATTTCTTATCATTCCCGTGATATTTGCCTGTGCAATCGCACCCAAGACAAAAATGCGGCAAGACCCCCTGATCGGGCAAATCATCGATGCCGCTACCCACAAGACCATCTCCTTCAACACCCTGGTGGATAAAATTGCAAGCCAGGATGTAATTTATCTGTCTGAAAAACATGACAACCCCATTCACCACGCCATCCAGCACAAAATCATCCAGGACCTTATTGAAAAAGGAAAATTTCCCGTTCTCGGGTTCGAATTCTTCTCCATGGATGATACCCCGCTATTATTGGACTTTACCGACTCTGGCAAGGCTAAGCACTCTCCAAAAATAGAAAAAGCCATTGAACAACAGACCCGGAAACAATTGAACTGGGATTCCCAGTCCGATACCATGTGGGCCTATTACTACGACCTTCTTACCCTTGCCAGGGATAATAATCTCCTTATCAGCGGTCTTGATCTGTCAAAACCGCTGAGGCACAGAATTACCAGGAAAGGACTGGAAGGACTTACCGGAATCGAAAAAAAATTAATTTTTTCATCCCGATTTTCCAATGGACCCTACCAAGCCCGTATGAAATCCATATTCAAGGCCGTTCACTGCGGCATGGATCATGGGAAAATGACGTCCCGGTTCTATGACACCTGGGTGGCAAGAAATGATAAAATAGCTCTGTCAATATCACAATTATATGAAAAAAATGCAAAAGGACCCATTGTGGTAATAATAGGCGGTGGGCACACCGAATATGGATTAGGTGTCATGGACAGGGTCTCGGCAATTAATCCCGACATCTCCCAGGTGAACATCGGACTGACCGAAATCACAATAGACCCTTCCGAACTTGAAGATTATATGCAGCCCCTTGAACTGAAAGGATTTGACCCCAGAAAACCTTCGGACTACCTATGGTTTACCCAGCGGGTATCCTACGAAAACCCCTGTGAAAAATTTAAAGCATCCTTCAAGGAGATGAAACAAAAAAAATAATTACTCTGGAGAATTCAATTTGAAAAAATCAGAGAATCAAGCCATCACGATGGATGCAGTGCCGGATCCCATTGCTTTCTATGATATCAAAGGAAAAACAACTTATATAAATGATGCTTTTACCCGGGTCTTTGGATGGGACTTAGAAGAGCTTTTAAATAACAAATATAACTTTATACCAGAAGAACATCTACAGGAAACCAGGGACAAATTAAAACTATTATTAAAAAATAAAAAAATCCACCCCCTGGAAACCAAACGCTTTACCAAAGCTGGCAAAACTTTGAATATTCAGCTCAACGCCTCCATTATCAAAAATCATAAAGGCACACCCATTGGAAGTATTGTAATTTACCGGGATATTACTGAAACAAAAAAAATCGAAAAAAAACTGCGCGAAAACAAAGAAAAATACCGTTCCGTCATGGAAGCTGTGGCAGATCCTATCATCGTCTATGATAACAAGGGACTTGTGACCTATTTTAACCCTGCTTTTTCCCGGGTTTTCAAGTGGTCATTGGCGGAACGCATCAATAAAAGAATGGATGATTTTGTACCGGAAAAAAACTGGCCTGAAACCAAAAAAATGATTGATGTGCTACTGACCGGAACGTTTTTCTCCGGATTTGAAACCGAAAGATTTGACAGGGATGGCAACATCATTCCCGTAAGCATCAGTGCTTCCACCTATAAAGACAATAATGGTAAAATGATCGGAAGCGTAATAAATCTTCAGGACATCAGCCAACGAAAACAAATTGAAGAGGAACTCAGACACCACCAGGAACACCTTGAAGATTTAGTCAAAGAAAGAACCAAAGCCCTTGAAAAGGAAAAGGAGCGGGCTGAGGTTGCCAATAAAGCAAAAAGCGAATTCTTGTCCAATATGAGCCATGAAATCCGAACACCGCTTAACGCTGTTACAGGCTTCAGCGAACTCCTATCCTTTCTTGTTGCAGATGAAAAACAAAAAAGTTATATCTCGGCAATAAAAACCGCCGGAAAAAATCTGCTGACCCTTATCAATGATATCCTTGATCTTTCAAAGATTGAGGCAGGCAAACTTGAAATCCAGTATAGCACCATTGACCTTAGAACGATGATCAAAGAAATTGAGCAGATATTTGCACTACAGGCATCCAGAAAAAATATCAAATTTATCATTGATATCAGCGATGATCTGCCCGCTGCCATTAGACTTGATGAAATCAGATTAAGACAGATTTTTTTGAACCTGGTGGGAAATGCTATTAAATTTACAAAAAAAGGGCAAATAAAACTTTCTATCCAGACAATAATCAAAAATGACAACAAAAAAACCCTGGATTTAATCATCCGGGTCGAAGACACAGGTATGGGAATATCAAACAATGATATTGAAACAATTTTTGAATCCTTCAAACAGCAGGCCGGTCAAAGCAACGCACAATTTGGTGGAACAGGTTTGGGTCTTACCATCTGCAAAAGACTGATTGAAATGATGAACGGTCACATATCGGTTGAAAGCACCCAGGGCAAAGGAAGTATTTTTAAGATAGTGATCCATGACGTAAAAGTCTCATCCAAAGAAATTCCTGTCATTGAACAAATTTATCATCTTGAAAATATTCAATTTCAAAAAGAAAAAATTCTGGTGGTTGATGATGTTGAATCCAATAGAAATTTATTAATTGAATTACTGACCAAAGTAAACCTTAAAGTGTTGACTGCGGAAAATGGCCATGAAGCCGTACTTATAACGGCTGAATACCAACCGGATATCATTCTTATGGATATCAGAATGCCGATAATGAATGGCATTGAGGCTACTCAACAATTAAAGATGAATTCAAAAACAAAAGAGATACCGATAATTGCGGTAACCGCGTCTTCATCAACCCTGACCAGCTCGGCAATACTTAAAAAAGGGTTTAACGGTTTTCTTGCAAAACCTATTAAAATCACTGACCTGCTTTCAGAATTATCAAAATATTTAAAAATATTAAAAGAAGATATGGCTCCTGGGGATATAACAAATCCCAGGTGGCAGGACGCCTTGGAATCCTCACCTTTGGAAACAGCATCAAATCTTGTAGAAATCATCAATACCCTTGAATCTGATTTTATGGATCAATGGCGAAATTTTAAAACAAAACAGCCCATGAAAGAGGTAAAAAGATTCGCCAACGGATTAAAAGATCTTGGAAAATCTCACCACCTGGATTTTTTAATCAAATATAGTGATCACCTGATCAGCCATGTTGACCACTTTGACATTGACAATATGCGTTATACAATTGCTGACTTCCCGGAAATAATCAAAAAACTTAAATCCGCCAAAGGATAATTCCATGATATCTGAAAATAATAATAGCTTTTCAATTCTGATTGTAGATGACCAACCTAAAAACATTCAGCTTCTGGGCAACCTTCTTAAAGAACATAATTATGAAGTTGAGTTTGCTACAAACGGAAAAGAGGCTATTGACTGGGTGTTCAGCCGGGATTTTGATTTAATCCTTTTAGATATCATGATGCCTGAAATGGATGGTTTTCAAGTGTGTAAAAAAATTAAATCCAATATTGCCAAACGTCATATTCCCATTATTTTTCTCACCGCAAAAACCGACACGGAAGATATCGTTAAGGCTTTTACCATGGGTGGTTCCGACTATGTCACCAAACCTTTCAAAGCAGCCGAACTATTGGTACGAGTTAAAATGCATGTGGAGATGAAAATTTTAAGGGGGCTGATACCAATTTGTGCCAATTGTAAGGATATTCGCAATGATGAAGGGATATGGGACAAGATTGAAGAATATTTTGAAAATCACTCAAGCGCATTGTTCAGCCATAGTATGTGCCCCAAATGTGCAGATAAATTTTATGGAGACCAGAATTGGTATAAAAAAAATAACAACACCCCTTAAAAGATAGAGGAAGGTATTTATGCCTGCCTCACTGGACCTTCTTTGTTTAGTCAAAACAAACTTTTTTTGATTTTCTCCTTGTCAAACAGCTCCAAGATGTTTATCGTTAAAAACAAGAACAAAGACTTTGCTTGAAAAAAATAAGGCAAAGACGTTCTTTGAAGGCTACACTATTATAAAGGAGCTATCATATGAAAAACAGAGCAATCAGAAGGCACCAGACAATAAGAGTTAAACATAAAATCGAAAAGATTTATAATAGTTGCATTGAAGACCTATCCCGGGCAGACCGCAGGACAGTTGAAGGTAATGTTGAAAAACTAAAAAAAGTTTGTGTGTCCCCCTATTCCCTGGAGCACGACCGGAGCCTGGGATACAAGACCCTTCAGGAACGCAAACACGATATTACCATGCGCGAACAAATACAATAGAAAAAAATAACTTTTAAAGCCCCGGATGAATCCTTTGGAAAATCCGGGGCATTTTTTTTTCTATCAAATATATAACCGGATCAGATAATAGACCATGGGAACAAAAACCGCCGGCAGCATATTACCCACCCGAATCTTTTTTTCCCGGAGCAGATTAAGGCCAATACCCATAATCAAAAGGCCTCCTACAGCCGACATCTGACTGACCACAACAGGTACCAGCAATGGTTTTAACACCACGGCCATCAAGGTAATACCTCCTTGATAAACCAGGACCGCCAAAGATGCAAACATCACCCCAATTCCTAAGGATGAGGCCAGGATCAACCCGATAATTCCATCCAGGCAGGCCTTGGCAAACAAAATGTGATGATCGCCGGTCAGCCCGTCTTCAAGGGCCCCCACAATGGCCATGGACCCCACACAAAAGATCAAAGAGCCGGTAATAAACCCTTTGGCAAACCCATCGGAAGTTTTGGAAAATCTTCTTTCCAAAAACTTACCCAGGCTTTCCAGATAAGCTTCGATGCCGACAAACTCCCCCAGAACAGACCCTATTGCCAGACTGATAATAATAATGGGCAGATCATCACAGCCCAGAGCACTCTCGATTCCCACCAGAGCAAGGGCCAGACCCATGGCCTGCATCACTGTTTGATTGTATTTTTCAGAGATTCCGTTTTTAAACAACATCCCAACAAGACTGCAACCAATAATGGCCAGACAATCTACAAAAGTTCCCAACACCTTGGCTCAGACTCCTTACAATAGGGTATACAATTTAAAAAAAAGTATCCTGAATATAATCAACTCCATTTTTAAACAAGCGGATACCAGTTGTCATACCCGTATCCATTTTCTCTCCCCGGCGTTTAAACTGCTCTTTTTTCCGGGTCCAGTCAGGATGATTTGTAAAATGGTTATAGGCCTCTGGATGGGGCATGAGCCCAAATATCCGGCCGGACGGATCACAAAGACCTGCAATATCTGCCATGGCTCCATTGGGATTTAAAGGAAAAACTCCTTTTGCAGGAGACCCTTTACTGTCAGCATATTGGAACACCACCTGATTATTGGCGACAAGCTGCTCAATAACCCCTGGATCGGCAACAACCTTGCCTTCCCCGTGGCGGATTGGATAGTCTGCCAGCTCAATTCCCTTGGAAAAGACACAGGGACTGGCCCCATTACCGGTCAAACGAACCCATTGGTCCCTGAAATTCCCACAATCATTAAAGGTTATACAAACAGATCGCCGGGTATAATCTGTATCAAGACCCGGCAAAAGGCCCAGGTTTACCAGGGCCTGAAATCCGTTACATATCCCGATAACCAATTTTCCAGCCTCCACAAAAGAAAGCAGATCCTGTCCAATATGGTTCTTGAGTTTCAATGCCTGGATCACACCTGCCCCGTGGTCATCTCCCCAGGAAAACCCACCACCGAAGGCAAGGATGTGATAATTTTCAAGTTTTTCCCTGCCGGAAATCAATGAATTGATATGGACCCGATGGGATTGGGCACCGGCCAGATCAAAGGCCAGGGCGGTTTCATTATCACAATTCAAACCAAAACCGGTTAAAATAAGTGCTTTAACCTTTTTCATATATAATCTCCGAAGGTCTTGTTAAACGCCTTATCAAGGGCATCGCAAGACAGATTAACAATGGATTTTTTATCCCGTCCATCTATTTTCAAACAGGTATGGTCATCTGTTACAACCCCCACACAACTGACAGGCAGGCCTTTACACAATTTTTCAAATACTGACTTATTCTCGGGAGCAACGGTTACAATAAAGCGTCCTGCAGACTCCGAGAACAAAAAGATTTCATCGGTAAAGCCGTTAGTTGAGCTACCTTCATTAAAATGGGGCAGACAGGCAAGATTAATCTCCATACCAAGCCCACCTGCCATTGTCATGAGGCTGAAATGGATTCCCAGCCCCCCCCTTGCCACGGCATGGCTGGAGGAGACAAGCTCCTTATCAATGGCTTTTTCCAAAGCTTTATAACAAATTTTACAGGCATCAAAATTTACCTTCGGTATATTAAAACCTGTTTTACCGAACAGATCGTAATATTCAGATGCTCCCAATTCATCGGCTGTGGTCCCCATGACATAGACAAGATCTCCTGAAACCTTGGGGTCCATAGTCACACATTTTGATATATCCTCCAAAACAGAGGTGGCGGAAAACTGAACCGTCCCAAGAGCTGAAACCTTTACTCTTTCTCCAAATTGTCCCCCGAGATAGCCATCCACATACATGCTGTCCTTGCCTGAAAGCAAAGGAATTTTATAGGCCATACAGGCATCTTTCAGGGCCCTGCATGCCCGTACCAGCTGGGCAGCCTTAAATTTACCATCGGGATTTTTCTTTTCGTCGAATCCAATATCAGGCCAGCAAAAATTATCAAGCCCACCAATATGATCAAATGATCCGCCAACGGCTATAATGCGCCTGACCGCCTCATCAATGGTACAGGTCATCATATGATAGGTATCAATTTTGGAGTACCAAGGCAAAAGGCTCTGGGAAAAGGCAAGACCCTTCTTAGAAGTCAGCACAGGACGGGTCACCGAAGCATCCGAAGGAATATTATGGTTAACCCCCACCAGAGGTTTAATAACAGAACCACCCTGTACCTCATGGTCATACTGGCGGAAAATCCATTCCTTGGAACAAATATTGGGCCGGGCCAACATCCGGGTCAACAGACCATTAAAATCGGAAGGAGTGCTGATCACAGGTTCAACCAAGCCCCGGATTTCAGGGGGCAGCCAGAGGGCATCAAATTCCCAGGATGGAAACCCCTTTTCAAGCAGATCCATATCCACATAGGCACAGGTCTCATTCTTATACTTGATATGAAGTTTTCCAGTATCGGTATATTCACCAATCACTGTACTTTCCACTTCATGTTCCCTGGACAGTTCCATGAACCTGGCAAGATTTGCAGGTGTTACAGCAATTGTCATACGTTCCTGGGATTCTGAAATCCAGATTTCCCACATATCCAGGCCCTCATATTTTACGGGCACACGGTCAAGCCAAACCTCACACCCATTGGACAGCATGGCTGATTCACCCACGGAAGAGGAAAGTCCTCCACCGCCGTTATCGGTAATAAAGGAGGTCAGACCTTCATCCCTGCAGATCAAAAGGAAATCATGCATTTTTTTCTGGGTATATGGATCACCAATCTGAACATGACCTGCCGGTGTATTTTCAGAAAAGCTTTCCGACGAGGCTGTAACTCCATGTATACCGTCTTTTCCCACCCGGCCACCACTCATTATAATCAATTCGCCGGGGGAAGTTGTCTTTTCATGACTGGGTTTGCCCTGGATGAGGGTTGGCATGATCCCCAGGGCCGTCACAAAAACAAGGCTCTTACCCATATATCCCGAATCAAACAGAGTCTGGCCAAATGTGGTAGGCACCCCGCTCTTATTTCCGCCATCCTTAACTCCCTCGATAACCCCATCCAAAAGCCGCCGGGGATGAAGGGGAGGATTCAAGGGGCCGTCATATCCGACATCTCCCACACAAAATCCGAAACTGCCCATGAAAAGCTTGGCCCCAAGGCCTGTTCCCATGGGATCACGGTACACCCCTACGATTCCGGTGATGGCCCCACCATAGGCCTCCATATTGGAAGGTGAATTATGGGTTTCGCTGGTGACCACATAATTATTATCATCATCAAACTTACCCACCCCCGCATTATCCCATAAAACTGACACTACCCAATCCTTTTCTTCCTTAAGGGCTAGGGTGGGTTGCTGGATATAAGTTTTAAACAAAGAGTTTTCCACTATTACCCCATCGGTGGAGACATCCTTGTATTGGAAAATACCGTTAAAGGTATTATGGTTGCAATGGTCGCTTCTGGCCTGGGAAATATATTCCAATTCCACATCGGTGGGAGCGGATAATCCAACTTCTTTTCTTTCATCAAGAACTTTTTGATCTAAAAAATATTCCCGGATAACCGGAATATCCCGGAGATTCAAGGCCAGATTTCTCTCATCACTGATCTTGGAAAGCATCTCGTTAGAATCGATACAGATAGTATCAAAACAGGGAATATGGTCGAGAATTACCTTTGCAGGTTTTACATCGGCTCCGATCTTTTTGTCCCATTCATCCATGGAAAAAATCTTAAACTGCTGGATAATACCATTGGATAACAACTCTATTGCCAGCTTTTCAACCCCGGCACGTGTCAAGGTCTCACCTTTCAGGCAATACCGCTTTGAGGTATAAATTCCTTCATTTTCCCCAAAGGTTTTACCCAGCACATCGGTGATGACTTCCATGGCCGTAGCACCAGCATTATCTTTGACACCCGGCCTGTAACCAACCCAGATGCACCAGTCAAAATCAATATCCAGGGGTCGCAAACTGGACACCTGGGTCACAGGATTTGTCAGGATCTCGTCCTTTACCCGATCAAGTTCCACCCCATCCAGACCCGATTCAATGGTCACGATATTTATACACCGTGCCGACTCAATCCCGATTCCAAAATAGGAATCTGCTTTTTTCTTCAAGGAGGAAGCTTGCGCATCCAGAAGCTCTTGTTTAAGAGCAATTTCAATACATGAAATCATATTATCCATCCGATTTTATCCACCATTAATCATCCTGACGATATCGTTATAAAAAACAAAAATCATTAATCCCACAAGCATTGCGGCCCCGATCTGAATAAGTTTGCCCCGTAATTTTTCACTGACCGATCTGCCGGTAACAGCTTCAATCCCGAAAAAGAGCAGGTGACCACCATCCAGAACAGGAATTGGAAACAAATTAATTATGCCAAGATTAACAGAAAGCAATGCAATAAACCAAGCAAAATTCACAAGTCCGGCCTTGGCCTGTTTCCCTGCCATCTGGGCGATCATTAAAGGTCCACCCAGATTGTTCGCAGCAACACTGCCGCTGATCATTTTTCCCACGGATTGAACAGTCAGTTTCACAAGACCATAGGTATCCGATATGGCTCTCTCCATGGCCTGGAGAGGATTCAGACCTTCATGAAAAGTCTCCCCGGTAGCCATAATACCGATGATATATTTATCAACATCCTCACCAAATATATTTTTCCCGATGCGTTTTTCGGGCGTGAGAGACACTTCCATCATCTGCCCCTCCCGCTGGATGGCAATGTCCAGTTTTTCACCGGTACCGGTGCTGATAATCTGAAAAATATCTTCAAAGGATTTAATCTGTTTTTGGTTGATCTCTTTAATGACATCCCCGGGTTTAAGACCGGCACTCTGGGCCGGTGTATTTTCCAGAACCTTACCGATAACAGGTGTACCCATGTATATCCCTGAAAACTGATAGATCACATAAAAAATAAGCAGGGATAAAATAAAATTAAAAGCGGGGCCAGCGGCCACAATTATACTTTTTTTAGCCAGACTTTTATGGGTAAATGACAGGGACTGTTCTTCAGGATCAATGGTAGTTCCAGGTTCCTCTCCCACCATTTTCACATAACCGCCCAGGGGGATAGCGGAAACACAATACTCGGTCCGGCCATATTTTTTTTTAAAGATTTTAGGACCAAAGCCCAGGGAAAATACGTCGACGCCTACTTTACAAAGCCTTGCAGCCAGAAAATGTCCCAATTCATGAACAAAAACAAGAATACCAATTACTACAACAAATGCACCAGCAGAATAACCCATTTAAGACCTCACTTTTATATCAGAGATTTGGCTTTTTCCCTCGCCCAGCTATCAGCTTCAATAATACCTGAAAGATCAGGATTGTCAATGCGACGATGAAGCCCCATGGTGCTGGAAACAATATCAAAAATACTTAAAAAACCAATTTTCTTCTCAAGAAAAGCCTGGACCGCAACCTCATTGGAAGCATTCAAAACAGCCGGCATAGTTCCTTTTTGTTTGCAGGCTTCAAAGGCAAAGCCCAGGGACGGAAATTTATCCGGATCAGGAGAATCAAAGGTCAGACGATTAAGGGCAGCAAAATCAGGAAAATCCATATTCAGGTTGAGACGACCGGGCTGGGACAATGCGTAGGCGATGGCCGCCTTCATGTCGGCAATTCCCATCTGGGCGAGAACTATCCCATCGGTAAACCCAACCATGGAATGTACAATACTCTCCGGATGTACAAGCACCTCAATTTCATCGGGAGAGACTCCAAACAGATGAACCGCCTCAATAACCTCCAGCCCCTTGTTCATCATAGTAGCAGAATCAATGGTAATCTTGGGTCCCATATTCCAGGTGGGATGATTCAAAGCATCCCCAAGGGTAATAGTCTTGAAATCTTTTATGGGAAGATTTCTAAAGGGCCCCCCCGAAGCGGTCAGAAAGATTCGTTTAAAATCCTGCTCACGATTGCCTCTAAGACACTGGAAAATGGCTGAATGTTCGCTATCCACTGGAAGAATATCCACCCCATTTTCCCTGGCCTTGTCCATAACAATCTGTCCTGCCATTACAAGGGTTTCCTTGTTGGCCAGAGCAATTTGTTTTTTAGCATCCAAGGCGGCAAGGGCTGGTTTCAATCCAGCGGCCCCCACCATGGCCAGTAAAACCACATCCGAGGTTTCCCAGGCAGCCGCGATCTCATACCCGGTTTCCCCATATAAAATGGTGGGTTTGAATTTACCCGTCACCGATTTAGCCAACTTCAAGGCACCTGTCTCATCCAGAACTGCCACCATTTCCGGCTTAAATTCTTCAATTTGACGGGCCAAAAGCTCAATATTGCCGGCGGCGGTCAGGACCTTAACACTGAATCTGTCCGGATACATCCTAACAACATCAAGAGCTCTGGTGCCGATTGACCCGGTTGACCCTAACACGGACAAATGTCTCATATAACAAACACCAGATAGACATAGAGGACGGGAATGGCCAGCAACAGGCCATCAATCCTATCCAGCATCCCCCCGTGCCCCGGCAGTATACGCCCTGAATCCTTGACATCAGAAGCCCGCTTCATGGCCGATTCAAACAGATCTCCGATCTGACCAGCCACTGCCATCATGAGGGAACAAGGTAAAGTCAACAATGCCAGGTTAAAATCACCAAAAAAGAGACGGGAAAATATAAAACCCACAACCATGGAAGCAAGAATTCCGCCCATGGACCCTTCAATGGTTTTATTGGGACTGATATTAGGGGCAAGCTTGTGTCTGCCCAAAAAAGTGCCGGTATAAAAGGCACCTGTATCATTTACAAAGATGACGATCAATAACCAGATGATCCATAATCTGCCTCCATCCAATTCTTTAAGAAAAATCAACAGAGAAAGGGAAACCGGAATATAAACAATTCCTAGAAGTTGTTTTGCTATGGTATCAAAGACACGGGGGTTCGAAGGAAATTGCGCCAGGACAAAAATAGATAATGCCAATAAATTCAAGGCAAGGGCCAAAAAGGAAATCTGCCAGGATCCACGACAAGCAGCCAGAACCAGGACCAGGGAAACGGCATAGGAAAGCAGTTTTAAAACATTGGGAACAGGCTTGTCGTCATGCCGGAAAACTATCCTTAAATATTCATCAACGGCCGCCACGGCTACTATTGTAACCAAGACTGCCAAAAGAACCTGGTTGCCCTCTATGAGAATCCATAGGACAAGGGGACCAAGAATTATTGCGGTAAGCCATCTTTTTAAGTGCTGCATTTTACTTTACCGAACCGTCGGTCCCTTTCTTGAAAGTTGATTAAAATTTCAATTAATTCGTCTTTTGTAAAATCCGGCCACAGGGTATCGGTGATAAAAAGTTCTGAATAGGCAGCCTGCCACATCAAAAAATTGCTTAGCCGAAACTCCCCGCTTGTTCTAATGATCAGATCCGGATCCGGCATCTGCCGTGTATATAAATGATCTGAAATCATCTCTTCGCTAATTTCATCCGGTCGAATCAAGCCGGATAAAACTTTTTGAGCCAGGGATCGAACTGCCAAGGTAATCTCCTGACGACTGCCGTAGCTCAATGCCAGATTTAAGACCATGCCTTGATTGTTCCGGGTCATATCCACAGTCTTATCCGTTTCTTCCTGAATATCTCCAGGCAATTTTTCTTTTTGACCCAATATATTCAGCCGAATATCACGGGTCATCAGCTCATCCCTTTCTGATACCAAAAAACGCTTAAGCAGCATCATCAACGCCTTGACCTCAACCTTGGGTCTTTCCCAATTTTCCGTGGAAAATGCGTACAGGGTAAGCATCCCAACGCCAAGCTCCCTAACGGCACCCACAATGGAACGAACAGTCTTAGAACCTTTTTCATGACCTTTAACACGGTTCATCAGCCGTTTTTTTGCCCAGCGGCCATTGCCATCCATAATTATGGCAATATGGACAGGAAGTTTTTCAGGATCGAGACCCAGATCCTGAATTTTTTCAGACTTCAAGAATTTCCTTTTCTTTGGCTGCAAAAATATCGTCTAAAGTTTTGATATATAGATCGGTCAAATCCTGCACCAGTTTTTGAGCCTTAAAGCTGTCATCTTCTGAAATATCTCCTTCTTTTTGAAGGTCCTTGAGCATTTCATTAGAATCCCTTCTGATATTTCTGACAGCCACTTTATAATCTTCACAAATTTTGGAGGCGGTTTTAGCGATTTGCTTTCTACGATCTTCCGTCAACGGAGGAATGGAAATACGGATCAATTTACCATCATTTGATGGAGTAAGCCCTATATTGGCTTTTAAAATGGCTTTTTCCACTTCATTAATGACACTTATATCCCAAGGTTTAACCGTAATCAAACGACTTTCCGGGATGGACACGGTAGCCATCTGAGGCAGAGGGGTCTGGGTGCCGTAATAATCGACTCTTACACCGTCAAGTATTGCCTGGGATGCTCTGCCGGTACGAACCTTCATCAACTCTTTTTCAAAGGCCGTCTCCGATTTCCCCATCCTATCTTTGGTTTCTTCGAGCACTTCATTTATCATAGCATCACGTCCTAAATAATAGTTGACAACTATCAACAAGAACTATTACCGGAAAAACCTTATTATCCCACCGATAATAGTTCTCGTCGTTAGCTTATTTATTATATATCCGGGTACCGACATCCTCACCCAGAACGGCTCTATAAATATTGTCCGTCTGGTGGAGATCAAACACCTGAAGTGGTAAGTCATGCTCCATTGCAAGGGAAATAGCAGTCATATCCATTACATGCAATTGTTTTTCAATAACCCGCATATAAGACAATTCATCAAAACGAACCGCATCATCATGAACCATAGGGTCCTTATCATAAACGCCATCCACCTGGGTTGCCTTAAAAAGGATCTGGGCACGGGTTTCATGCCCCCGCAACACAGCAGCGGTATCCGTTGTAAAATAAGGATTGCCGGTACCGGCAGCAAAAACAACCACCCTATTCTTTTCGAGATGACGAATGGCTTTTCTCAGGATAAATGGCTCGGCAATCTTATCCATTGCAATGGCAGATTGAACCCGGGTAGGCACACCGCATTTTTCCAATGCATCACAAAGGGCAATACTGTTAATCACGGTTGCAAGCATTCCCATATTATCCGCAGAGGTTCTATCCATACCCGCAGAACTACCGGCAACGCCCCTGAAAATATTACCACCACCCACAACGACAGAGACCTGCACGCCAAGTCGATAAACCTTAGCAATCTCTTCTGCCACATAATGAATCATTTCAGGAGTGATACCAAAGCCCTGATTTCCCATCAAGGCTTCACCACTCAGTTTAATCATGATCCTTTCAAACTCAGGCTTCTTCTCCAAGATTTACTCTCCTATCTGGAAACGTACAAATCTTTTAATCTGAATATTTTCACCAATTTTAGCAATGGTTTCTTTTACAACCTCTGTGATGGTTTTCTGGGGATCTTTAACATATTGCTGACTCATCAGGCAGACGTCTTTGTAAAATTTTTCAATCTTACCATCCACAATTTTATCAATAATATTTTCAGGTTTTCCCTCTTCCAACATCTGGGCCCGGAAAATCTCTCTTTCTTTTTCGATCACTGACGAATCCACATCCTCAGGGAGCAGACCAGCAGGATTTGCAGCGGCAATATGCATGGCAATATTCTTTACAAATGCCTCAAAATCAGCTGTTTTTGCCACAAAATCAGATTCACAATTCACTTCAACAAGGACACCCAGTTTTGCACCGGTATGAATGTAAGAATAGATAAGGCCTTCAGAAGTGGAACGTCCGGCCCGTTTTGCTGCCTTGGCAAGACCTTTTTTTCTCAAAAGATCAACTGCTGTACCCATATCACCCTCTGCTTCGGCAAGAACCCGTTTGCAATCCATAATACCGGACCCGGTCGCTTCGCGAAGCTCTTTTACCATTGCTGCAGAAATTTCCACCATTTTATTTTGCTCCTTATGATCTTTATTCAGTCACTTCTTTCGTTGCATTGACAGTTTCTTCAACTATTGTCTCTTCAATCGGCGTTGTTTTTCTTATAATTTTCTCAACAACAGGACCGTCTGTGCCATCGGAAACCACCTCAACTGCCACCTTTTCATCACTTATTTCCACAGGGCGATCATCTTTTTCGCCCTTATCGGATTCGGCATTTTGTTTTTCCTGATAGATCTGATGCCCTTCGATGGTAGCATCGGCAATCCGAGAAGCAAACAAACGAATAGACCTGATAGCATCGTCATTACCCGGAATTACAAAATCGATATCATCGGGATCACAATTTGTATCAACAACAGCAACAATGGGAATCCCCAGACGCTTTCCTTCTTTAACGGCAATGGCTTCATTTTTAGGATCAACAATAAAAATAGCACCAGGCAGACGTTTCATGGTACTGATACCACCAATGGCGAACTCAAGCTTTGCTTTATCCTTAAGCATTTTAGACTGTTCTTTTTTGGGGTAATTCTCAAGAGTTCCATCATTTTCAATGGAATTTAAAAAATGAAACCGAGTAATATTATTTTTAATGGTTTGAAAGTTGGTCAACATACCACCCAACCATCTATTTTCAACATAAAAAGATTCGGAACGGTTGGCTTCTTCATAAATGGATTCAGATGCCTGCTTTTTGGTTCCAACGAAAAGGATATCCTTTCCCTCGGCAGCCACACCCTTGATAAAATCATGGGCCTTTCTGAACAGCTTCACTGTCTGCTGAAGATCAACAATATAAATACCATTTCTTGCACCAAAGATATATTTCTTCATCTTTGGGTTCCACCGTTTTGTCTGATGTCCGAAATGAACACCTGCTTCCAAAAGTTCTCTAATCGTGATGTAAGCCATTTGTTCTCCAAAATTAATTAATGGTTTTTGTTGCCTTCATCCACTTCATCCCCAAAATCGACTTAATTAAAAGCACCTGATCCCAGGTCCATGGATGTGTATTTTTACTTATTTATATAAAATCCTACTTTATATATCAAAAAAGGATGAAACAATCAATTCCTTTTTTTGATAGAGACGAGGCGGACATGTCCTGCAAGGTCCCTTATAAACTCAATGGTTTCGTATTCCGGAAAGGTCCTTATTAAAGACAAAACCGCATCTCTTTGATCAAAGCCCATCTCAATAAGAAGCCGCCCTCCAGGCACCAGACGCCCCCGGGCATTATCCAAAATATTTGCAATGGAATCAAGCCCACCCACTCCGCCATCCAACGCCAAAGAGGGTTCATGGTTTTTAATTTCCAAAGCCAATTTTTCTATATCTTTTGTGGGAATATAAGGAGGATTAGACAGGATCATATCGAAAGATTCCCCGGGACCAACAGCATCAAACCAGGAGCCCTGGAAAAATCGAATGGGAGTTTGGGATAAATTGGAGGCATTTTCAATTGCTGTCTCAAGGGCAATCCGGGAAAGATCACAGCCAAAATAGACATGCCCGGGACAGGCTTTGGCCAGAGATACCACAATGGCACCCGACCCCACACCAAGCTCCAACACATTCTTTGCCCTGGATTGATCCTCCAACGCCCCCAGCAAGTCGATGGCCGTTTCAACCAGCACCTCGGTATCCGGCCTGGGGATCAAAACCCCTTTTTGAACCTGAAAATCAGATTCAAAAAAACCCTTCTCCCCTGTGATATACGCAACCGGTTCCCGCTCAATTCTTCTTTTCACCAGAACTTTAAACCGGGCAAACTCATTTTTTTCCAGTGGCCTGTCATGCTGAAGATAAAGATCAAGACGCTCTAAACCAAGGCTAAAACAAAGAAAAATCTCGGCAGTCAACCGGGGACTATCTATACCATGATCTTTAAGATAAGATTCTGCCCAGGAAATACTCTCTATGATTGTCCGGTCAATCATTTTTTTTCTAACCAATCTCTTTTAATGACTGGGCCTGATTAAAAGTTTTAAGCTCATCAATAATGTCCTGAATATCCCCCGCCATAATAGCATCCAGGCGATAGAGGGTGAGGCCGACACGATGATCTGTCATCCTGCCCTGGGGAAAATTATAAGTCCTGATCCTGCCGCTGCGGTCTCCGGAACCCACCTGACCTTTCCGATCAGCAGCTCTCTTTGCATCTTCTTCTCTGATTTTTGCATCGAGAACACGGGATTTTAAAACCCCCAAAGCCTTGGCCCTGTTTTTGTGCTGGGATTTTTCATCCTGACAGGTGGCCACTATCCCCGTGGGAAGATGGGTAATTCTGACGGCCGAATCCGTGGTATTAACCGACTGACCACCGGGGCCCGATGCCCTGAACACATCAATCTTGAGATCGGTTGGACCAATTTCAACATCAATATCCTCAGCCTCGGGCAAAACCGCCACCGTCACAGCAGAAGTGTGAACCCGACCCTGGGTCTCGGTCTCCGGCACCCGCTGCACCCGATGAGTACCGCTTTCATACTTAAAGCTGGAAAAAGCGCCTTTTCCCCGGATAAGAGAAACCACCTCTTTAAAACCGCCGGAACTTGAATCGGTCTTTTCAATAATTTCAATCTTCCAGGATTTTGATTCGGCATACCTGGAGTACATCCTGAAAAGATCCCCCGCAAAAAGGCCTGCCTCTTCTCCGCCTGTACCTGCCCGGATTTCAAGGAGGACATTCTTTGCATCCCGGGGATCTGTCGGCATCAAAAGAACATTGATCCGGGAACCCAACTCGGCAATTTCCTTTTCAAGACTAGGAACTTCTTCCTTTGCCATACTGCGGATATCAGGATCATCATCACGCAAAAACTCTTTTGCCTCTTTGAGTTCACCCAAAAGCCCTTCATAAACCCTGAACACCGGAACAATTTTATTAAGCTCACCATGCTCCTTCAGATACTCCTGATATTTTTTCTGATCACAGATAACAGCAGGATCACTCAACAGATGCTCAAGCTTGACAAACCGCTCTTCAATACCTTTTAATTTATTAATCATAATGTATCAATCATAATTACAAACGCAAAAGGGGCAGTTTTAAAAAGCCCCTTTTCTGGTTTTCTAAGATTGTCGCTTTTAAACGAGTTTAGTCGCGTCAAATCCAGCATATTTCTTTTTAAAGCGATCAATCCTACCGGCAGAGTCAACCAATTTCTGTTTTCCGGTAAAAAACGGATGACATTTGGAACAAATTTCAACCTTGATATTTTCTCTTGTGGACCCCACCTCAAATGCTGCACCACAGGCACAAGAAGCCGTAGTCTTTGTGTATTGGGGATGTATTTCTTTTTTCATTTTCTGTAAAACTCCTTACCAACCCTCATATCGGGGCATTTATTAAAAATAATATCGATCCTGAATCCTTAGGAATTCATTAAATCAAGAAACTCTTTATTATCCTTTGTTCCTTTCATTTTTTCAAGTAAAAACTGCATACTATCAACAGAATTTAAACTTGACAACAATTTTCTCAAGATCCAAACACGATTCAAAACCGAGGGATCCATCAACAGTTCTTCTTTTCGGGTCCCGGACTTGTTCATATCGATGGCAGGATAAATTCTTTTGTCCGCAAGTTTTCTGTCCAAGACCAACTCCAGGTTACCCGTCCCCTTAAACTCTTCAAAAATAACCTCGTCCATTCGACTGCCGGTATCGACCAGGGCCGTTGCAATAATGGTCAGACTACCGCCATCTTCAATATTACGAGCGGCACCGAAAAACCGTTTGGGTCGATCCAGGGCGTTGGAATCCACACCACCGGAAAGAATTTTCCCCGATGGCGGCATTACTGAGTTATAAGCCCGGGCAAGCCGCGTGATACTATCCAGAAGTATTACAACATCATGACCCTGCTCCACAATCCTTTTGGCTTTTTCAATAACCATTTCCGCCACCTGAACATGACGTTCTGCAGGCTCATCAAAGGTTGAGCTGACCACCTCAGCATCAACGGAACGAGCCATATCGGTCACTTCTTCCGGCCGCTCATCGATGAGGACAATCATGGGCACGATATCCTTGTGGGCCTTGATCATAGAATTGGCAATATTCTGTAAAAGCATTGTTTTACCAGCCTTAGGCGGAGACACGATCAACCCCCTCTGGCCAAATCCAATGGGGCACATCATATCAAGCACACGCATGGAATAATTATCCGCCTCCGCCTCAAGCACCATCTTCCGATCCGGGTAGAGGGGCAAAAGATTATCAAATAGAATGGTCTCGGCTGCAAGCTCAGGATTCTGAAAATTAACCGCTTCCACTTTCAGCAGGGCAAAATATCGCTCCGAGTCCTTTGGCTGCCGCACCTGACCCGAAACAGTATCTCCAGTTCTCAAATTAAAACGCCGAATCTGGGATGGCGAGACATAAATATCATCGGGGCCGGGAAGATAATTGTACCCTGGTGCCCTTAAAAAACCAAAACCATCGGGGAGAATTTCAAGGGTACCTTCACCATAAACCTGACCGCTTTCTTCAACATTGGCCTGGAGTAAAGCAAAGATTAAATCTTGTTTTTTAAGACCACCAAATCCTTGAATTTTATACTCTTTTGCAAGTTTTGTCAGTTCACTTATCTTCATTTTATTAAGGTCTACAAGATTCATTCAATCTCCCGGTTTGTTTTTCAGTAGTTTGTATTTCATTGGTTTATTTAATGATTGGTTTATTTTAGGATTGTTTTATTTAAGGAATACCTTTTTGATCTTGATAATCTGGAAGCCTAATTGATTTGTTGGGAAACCAAACATATAGCAAAAATTATTATACGTTTCTCAATAACGTAAAATATTATAGTTTTCTTGTCAAGAATTCTTTTTTTATTTTAGCATAAATTTTTCCTACTGAGCTAAAAAGCTCCCCGGATTTTCCTATATTTTCAATTACATACCCTGCAGATTTTATTTTTTCAGACTGGGACATCTGTAAATCCAGCATCTTTCCCGCACTTTCTATTGAAACTTTATCCCGCATAGAGATCCGTTCCAACAGAACCGCCTGGGTCGCCACCACGAGGACGGTAACGTCAAATTTATCCTCCATACCCAACTCAAACAAAAGAGGAACTTCCACAGCGCAAGCTGGTTCTCTATCATAAACAGCGGTTTTAATCTGCAACACCATTTGTTCTATAATAAGAGGATGAAGCAACGCTTCCAATTGCTTTCGCAAATCCGGCCGGTTGACCATGAGATTTCGCAACATTGCTCTATCAAGAGTTTTATCTTCCTTGATCACATCCCGACCAAAACAAGTCACCACCTTTTCATAGGCTTTTTGTCCGGGTTCAACCACCTGTCGGGCAATTTTATCACAATCCAAAGTCACAAGCCCCAAGGCCTTAAAAGCCTGACAAACCATACTTTTACCCGATCCTGCCGACCCTGTCACCCCTATCCTTAAAATATCCATTTTCCTCTTAATATTTTACTCTCATATTTATACTTTTAACTCACCCCATAATGATTGACTTATAATACAGTGTTATGCTACTTTTCAAGCCCGCTTTTTAAAATATTATTAATTGCAATAAAAAGGAAAAAAATGTGAAAAAAACACTATCTATCATCAAACCCGACGGAGTTCAAAAAAACGTTATAGGCGAAGTCATCCGACGGTTTGAAACCGAAGGTATTAAAATAGCTGCAATGAAAATGATCCAACTATCCAAGACCCAGGCCCAAGGGTTTTATGCAGTACACAGAGAAAGACCTTTTTTTGACAGTCTTACCGATTTCATGACCTCAGGCCCCATCGTTGTCATGATTCTCCAAGGAGAAGATGTCATCGCACGAAATAGAAAGCTTATGGGTGCCACTAATTTCAAGGAAGCAGAAGAAGGCACCATTCGAAAAGACTTTGCAACCGATATTGAAAAAAATGTAGTTCATGGTTCAGATGCACCCGAAACAGCTGCCTTTGAAATTAATTATTTTTTTAACGGCCTTGAAATCCAGAACAGATAAAACAGGACGATTCCAAAATAAACAAAGAACATGAAAAAACAATAATCTTTTCATGTTCTTTGTAACCTCTCTACTCCCGAGCAAAGGCTTCAACGGTCACATGGACCATATCGCCATCTTCAAGATGAATAACAAACACCCTTTCAGATATTGCCAATGAATATTGCCTCTGCATCCCATTATTATGGATTCATATTCCCTGTTTTATACCCGTCAAGATCCCAGGAAACATATTTAAATCCGATTTTCTTTAATCCCCGGGATATGACCCGCCGCTTATCTTTTTCCATGAGAGATGCGATAAGTTTAGTATCCATTTCGATCCGGGCAAGCGTCCCGTGACACCGCACCCGAAAGTTGTTAAACCCAAGCTTGCGCAAAAACGACTCCCCTTGATCCACCATCTCAAGTTTCTCCCGGGTAATCGGATCATCATAGGGAATTCTCGTGGCTAAACAGGACTGGGACGGTAAATCCCAGGTCCCAAGGCCCATATGTTTTGAACAGGCCCTGATCTCTTTTTTCGAAAATCCAGCCTCCACCAGGGGAGCAATAAAACCTAACTCTTTTGCCGCCTCAAGCCCGGGACGGTAATCACCCAGATCATCCACATTAACAGCATGCATCCAAGTATCTATTCCATTTTGAATCGCGGTTTCCCGGATCAAAGAAAAAATTTTAGCCTTACAAAAATAACATCTTCGGGGAGTATTTTGAACCACCCGGGCCTGCCCCAGAATATCCAGATCCAGGCAGATATAGTCCACTCCCAGGGAATCTGCCAGTTTTTTTGCCCGATCCTTTTCTTCTTCTGTGAAAAACTGTGATGACACAGTGATGGCCAAAAGCTTTTCAAGCCCCGCCCTCTTTGCCGACGCCAGAAGAAAATGGGAATCCACTCCACCCGAAAATGCCAGGGCGATCTTCTTCATTCCCTTTAATGATCTGTCCAGATGCTCAATTTTATCAAAATATGTCGATATCGCTTTCATCTATAATCAGTGCTCATATATTTCAAATCTCGTTTTTGAATCGGTCAAGGCATCAATTCTTTCCTGATATGACCTGCGGCCCTCACTTATGAGCCATTTTGACCAATCGTCAATGTGTTTCCACTTGGAAATCACCAGATACTCATCCGGAATATCCACCCGCTTCATGGTTTTAGCCTCCAAATATCCTGTTTGCTGCATGGCAAGGGCGATCAACTCCCGGTAAAGATTTTCAAGAAGCTCCCCCTTGCCGCGAACCACTTTTCTTTTAATCAACACTGTAACTGTCATACCCCACCTCCTGATAGATTAACATTTGAGATCAATCCGCATTTTTTTGTACTCCTGACAATTTTCCGGCCCGATATTTCCAGAAATGGGATAAAAATACCCTTTCCCACGTGCTCCTGATTAAAAAACCTATCATATATTTTAACAATTACCAAATTTTCAACCAAGATAATTCTTGACTCATTTCCAAGTTTGATGTATATACCCAGACGTTAAATCTGGTGGGTGATCGTCCAATGGTAGGACTACGGACTCTGACTCCGTCAATTAAGGTTCAAATCCTTATCACCCAGCCACTTAACAGCAACAGGTTTTCAGCTTTTCAAGTTGGAAGCCTTTTTTGCTTTTAGGGGTATTTATCCCAGTTTTTAATCTGATGCAGCGTGAACTTTTGTGAAAATGCCCATATAAAATAGTATAATTATCCGGGGAGTATCAGGTGCTAAACTTGCGGGCAATATCAGAAAATTTACCAGGCAATATCAGATATTTAAAATTTTCTTGTTATATAAAAACCCTGCCTTATGTCAAGGCCTAAAAAATTTCATCAAGATTTGAATTGGTATCATTGATACTCTGAACATCTTATGGCTATTATCCATAGGATAATCTGTACGTAACTCCAATTATCTTTTAAAATTGAACTTCAAAGATTTCCGATAGAATTACTCTGCCGAAATATCTTTACACGTGTTTGAAATGTTGATACAAATTTCTGCTAATAGTTTTTTGTTTATACTAACCTGTATAATTATTTGTTCATGGCGACCAAACGCCGCCATAATGATGGTGCTGACTTCGTCCCGTATTATGTTTTTGGAAATGGAGCAAATATGGAAAATGAAATAACTGAAATTCAATGGTCTTGGGATCATCCTATAATTCAAGAAATTCTTTTAAAATATTACAGAAACTGGCTTTTCAACACACCTGAAATTGCCAATAAAATGGTTGAACAAATTACATCATTATCAAATATTCAACCACCACATCAAGTATTAGATATTGGGTGTGGCTTGGGATACCATGCAATAGAATTTGCTAAAAGAGGTTTTCGAGTTTTTGCGTTTGATCCTGGTGATAAATATATTGAAATAGCTAAAAACAATAATACCAATGCAGATGTTTTTTTTAAGGTAATGACCTGTTCTGGGTTGGAAACATCTGAAAGCTATGCTCTTGCTTGGGCAGGCTGGTATTGTCCCGGGCAACTTTCACCTTCAGAAGTCGTCCAAGATTTCAAAAGAATTCATGACGCCTTAATTCCAGGTGGATGGTTTATTTCAAATGTCGCAGGAAAACAAAAAATTTACCCTATGAAAAAAGTTCGTAATTGGCAGCAATTATCAGATTGTTTTGCTCTTTCAGAAAAATGGGCTGATGAAACTCATTTCCATGAATATAGTTGGTTTATTTATCCACAGACTAATAAAGTCATCAAAATAGTAGAAGTTGAAAAAATGTATGGGGTTAATGAACTCACGCCTCTTTTAGCCGAAGCCGGTTTCATTGATATTACTACAGCTAAAGACCTTACTGGAAAAGAACCAGCACAAAAAGGAGAATATTTTGCTTTCTATTGTCGTAAAAAAGAATAAGCATATGCTAAGAAACTTTGTTATATTTTTTGGAATGATTGTTTTAGCTGGATGTACAGCAATGACTGTCAGACCAGTCGATAAATCACTTTTATTACAGCATATTTGTATACAAGAAAATCCAAAGGTAAGGGTCAGTGACTTCATTACTGTGTTACAAGATGGGTTTGAAAAACACGGTATAACCACAGAAGTGTATTCTGATCCCACATCAAGCAATTGTGAATACATCTTAACTTATACTGCACTGAGATCTTGGGATATTACTCCTTATCTGTCACATGCCGAAATTCGAATTAAAAATCAAGGAAGACAAGTTGCCTATGCTGAGTATCACTTAAAAGGTAAAGGTGGATTTTCTCTGACAAAGTGGAAAGGAACCAAAAGCAAAATAGAGCCTGTTATTGATGAGCTTTTAAAAGCATACTAAATTCATGTTAGCAAGGCAAATAAACACGGCCTCCATAAAGCTTTGCTGCGCTCTACAGCGCTGACTATTTGGGGGTTATATGAAAAAAAAATAAATTATGATTGATTCGACAACAAAAAAACAGGCAATTGCAGTTCAAAAAGGAAATCAAATTTCTATAAAAATTTATTCTTGGAAAGATTTACCAATACTTGAAGAATATTTAGAAGATAACAAAAAAAGCCTGCAATTAAGCAGGCTTCCCATATTCACTTAGCAATTAAGCTACAAATAATTTTCTGTATTTTATATCCGTTTTTACTTGATCAGGTTCAATTACATCTTCGTAAGCTTTACCGTAGTAAGATGCGGTTAATATCGCTTTCAGCTCAGAAATTAATGGGTAACGTGGGTTAGCACCAGTACATTGATCATCGAACGCTTGTGCAGCAAGTTGATCTACTTTAGCAAGAAAATCTGCTTCGTTAACACCTGCTGCTTGAATTGATAGTGGAATATCAAGTGCAACTTTAAGTTCATCTAACCAGTTAAGCAATGCATTAATTTTATCTTCAGTATTACCTGTAGTAAAACCTAAATGAGCTGCAACTTCAGCATAGCGAGCACGTGCTTGAGGGCGATCGTACTGTGAGAATGCAGTTTGTTTAGTTGGATTATTAGTTGCATTGTAACGAATGGTATTGGAAATCAATAATGCATTCGCTAAACCATGTGGAATGTGGAATTCAGCACCTATCTTGTGGGCCATTGAATGACATACACCTAAGAATGCATTCGCAAAAGCCATACCCGCTATAGTTGCTGCATTGTGAACTTTCTCACGTGCAATCGGATCTTTTTTACCATTTGCGTAAGAACTTGGTAAGTATTCTTTTAACATTTTAAGCGCTTGTAATGCATGACCGTTTGAGTACTCACTGGCAAGAACAGAAACATAGGCTTCTATTGCGTGGGTTACTGCATCGTAGCCACCGAATGCACACAAAGATTTTGGTAGATCCATAACCAGGTTGGCGTCAACAACAGCCATATTGGGGGTTAGTTCATAATCAGCAAGCGGGTATTTTTGACCTGTAACATCGTCTGTTACAACCGCAAAAGGAGTTACCTCAGAACCTGTACCAGCAGTCGTTGTAATACAGACTAATTCAGCTTTAATGCCCATTTTGGGAAACTTGTAGATACGCTTACGAATATCCATAAAGCGCATGGATAAATCTTTAAAATCTGTTTTTGGGTGCTCATACATAACCCACATAATTTTTGCTGCATCCATTGGTGAACCACCACCAAAAGCGAGAATAACGCCAGGTTGGAAGCTTAGGCACGCTTCAGTCCCTTTCTTAATGATAGATAATGTAGGATCGGCTTCAACTTCATGGAACACTTCAACTTCCATGCCTTGACCTTTCAAGATATTCCGTAAATCGTTAATGTAACCGTTATTGAATAGGAAACGGTCAGTGACAATTAGTGCGCGTTTTTTGCCTTTCAGATCAGTCATTGCTACTGGTAAACAGCCACGACGAAAGTAGATTGATTTTGGTAATTTATGCCACAACATATTTTCAGCTCTCAATGCAACAATTTTCTTATTAATAAGATGTTTTGGACCCACATTTTCAGAAATAGCGTTACCACCCCAAGAACCACAGCCTAATGTTAGAGAAGGGGCTAACTTGAAGTTGTAAAGGTCACCTATACCACCGTGTGAAGCGGGAGTATTGATAAGAATACGTGCTGTTTTCATTTTATCACCAAAGTAGGCAATACGATCTTTGTTTGCATCTTGGTCAGTGTAAAGTACCGATGTATGGCCAGCACCACCAATATCTACTACGATACCTGCTTGACGCACTGCATCTTCAAAGTTTTTCGCTTTAAACAAACCTAATGTTGGAGAGAGTTTCTCGTGGGCAAATTCATCATCCCAGGAAGCGTTAAGACCTTCACCAATCAGGATTTTAGTTGAAATTGGTACTTCAACACCAGCCAGAGCAGCAATTTTATATGCTGGCTGACCTACTATTTTAACATTAAGTGCACCATCGATGAGCAGTACTTTACGCACTTTATCTGCTTGGCTTGTATTTAGTACAGCAGCGCCATATTTAGCAAAACGTGCTTTAACTTCATCATATACAGATTCAACAACAATCGCAGCTTGCTCAGAAGCACAAATTACGCCATTATCGAATGTTTTAGACATTAAGATTGAAGAAACAGCGCGTTTAATGTCTGCAGTTTCATCGATCACAACAGGGGTATTACCCGCGCCAACACCAATCGCTGGTTTACCTGAAGAGTAAGCTGCTTTTACCATAGCTGGCCCACCCGTTGCTAGAATAAGATTGATATCGTCGTGTTTCATCAGTTTATTAGAAAGATCAACAGAAGGCACATCAATCCATCCAATGATATCTTTTGGTGCGCCTGCTTTAACTGCAGCCTCTAAAACTAATTGAGCTGCATAGTTAGTTGACTTTTTAGCGCCAGGATGTGGTGAGAAGATGCATCCGTTACGGGTTTTAAGACAAATTAACGCTTTAAAGATTGCAGTCGAGGTTGGGTTGGTTATTGGTACAATCGCACAAACAATGCCAACCGGTTCTGCTACAGTAATTGTGCCGCCTTCTTCGTCACGATCGATAACGCCACAAGTTAGTTCATCTTTGTATTTATTGTAGATAAATTCAGAAGCAAAGTGGTTTTTGATTACTTTGTCTTCCATTATCCCCATGCCAGACTCTTCAGCAGCCATTTTAGCTAACTCAATCCGAGCGGTTGAGGCGGCTAAAGATGCAGCGCGGAAGATTTTATTTATTTGCTCTTGCGAAAAAGACGCAAACTCTTGCTGTGCAAGTTTTACACGTGCAACCATAGCATCTAATTCCGCAACATTACTTACTGTCATATTTTTCTCCAAAATTTTATATTGTTCAGGCAATAAAATAGATGATCTCATATTAAACAACCTCCTCTAAACTCCATTAAACATATACGAGGCAGTAACACGTAACACCTGTACCAACCCAAATAATTTTTCATAAAAGCAATCGCAATTCATTCACTGAAGAATAGCAATCATTGTGCCACAGCAGAAATCAAAACGTATCTCTTTGTTTTTATTCAGGTTATAGTATTTTTTTGTAAAAATAGAGTTTTTGTAAATTTTACAAGAAAAGTTGTAGTAAATTAAATATTAACCGAGAAATGCCCCGGAATTGGTAAAAGAGCACTATTTACAACCAGAGTTGTGAATACAGCTTTAGTTGTAGGTTTATTTTTTCAAAGATTTCAACTTCTAAATACGTTTACCCGAGGCCTGCTGGGAGATTCCCAGAATCCTGGCAGCAGATTGGTTACCCTGGGTCTTTTTAAGGGCTTTTTCAACCAACTCCCAGGAGGCTTCCTTTAAGGCTGGAAGATTTGCCGGTTCATCCCGACCATGACCTTTTGAACTCGGGGTAAACGCCTTAAACAGATCCAGATTAGTAGGGGCAAGTATCCGCACATCGGATTTGTGGATGCAATCAGACCCCAGGGGCCAATATTCCCCTTCCTGGAGCAACTTTTTTGCTTTATAGGTAATTATCCCAGATTTTCATCTGACGCACTTTAAATTGTTTTAAAATCAAGATAGAATCTTGATATGTATATTTATAATATCGCAAATTCAAAATTATTGCTTTAATCAATAGAATACGACACTTGTAATTTTTTGACTATTTTGATAAAAGATTAACTATTGTCTGTTTACTATCAACTCTCCAACACAGCAATCCGTTTGACTCACAAGCTTGCTGCCCCCACCCACAGGCAAAGAGGTGTTTGCAACAATAAAATATATGGATTTAGTCTGTTTTTGTTGCCATTCACCTTGTGAAAATAGGTATCAACTTTTTCCGTTATTGTTGGACGAAAAATTTCTTTTTCAGGGAATGTTATTCTTTAATGAAACTTAATAGTATTAACTGAATGATTTATTTGAGACATTATGTTCCATATTAAAATCGATCAAGAAAAAAATAGAATTTATATAAAATTTGGGACCATTGAAACTGGAGATGGTGAACAAATATTCAAGCAACTTCAAACAAAGTTAAACTTGCTTACTCCAGGATTTGCAGGTATATCTGATATTTCAACCTTTAAAATGAATAACCCCGATGAAGCTATCTGGGTCGGGAAAATTTTCACATTATTAACAAAAGCTGAAATGGGTATTTCCGCAAGGGTTACCGGGGTAAAAGGGAAAAGCAAAAAAGTGACTGGTCGGCATGGACATCCTGTGGTCGTTGTTGAAACCTTGGCAAAAGCGAATAGAATTTTAGACCAGCTACAAAAACATAGCTGAAATATATACCGGCAAAATTTTCAAATCTGAATAAAGAGTTTAAGAATGAATCATCTTTATCTGGCCATAGCTATTGTATCCGAAGTAATTGCAACAAGTGCCCTCAAGGCTTCCCGGGGGTTCACAAGTTTATTTCCAAGTCTGGTGGTCATTGCAGGTTATGGACTTGCCTTTTATTTTTTATCGTTGGTACTAAGAACAATGGACGTGGGTGTAGCTTACGCCATATGGGCAGGTTTAGGTATCATCCTGGTGGCCATTGTCAGTGCTGTTCTTTATAGACAGATCCCGGATGTACCGGCAATTGCCGGAATGATCTTAATCATTGCAGGAGTATTAATTATAAATATTTTCTCAAAGACAAGTTCGCATTAAATTCAAAAAATCTAAATTAGGTATATCATGGAAAAAGAGAATAAAAATTCAGCTATGTTTACATAACCATTTTAGCGGGCATTTAATCTGATTTTCACCCATACCGGCGGGAATCCCCCCCAGGCATGGCACCTTTTTGCAATATTTACCGTAAACTGAAGTTTAGTTATGTTCTATTAATTTTTAAATTATGCTTATTCATATTTTTGAAAATGGTTTCTAAATCTTTCAGAAATATATTTCAAATCTTTTGGTCTTTTAAAACTACGCTTACCTTCTTTATTAGTATATACTCTTATAATTATTGGACCACCTGCAAATTGAAAATCCTTTATTGAAAATTCTAATCCTGATTTATCATCTACTGTATATGCCCCTTTATATCCCAACGATAACGCAATTTTTTCAAAACTTACATTATCTGAAGCAGTTTTCTCTCCATCACAAGAACCATATGCGTTATTATCAATAAGAATATGTATCAAGTTTGATGGTTTTTCTTTACCGATTGTAACTAATGACCCAAAATTAGTAAGAAGGCTACCATCACCATCTATGACATATGTTTGGCAATTCGGTTTTGAAACAGCAAATCCTAAACCTATTGATGATACTTGTCCAAATGACCCTGTCATATAGAATTGATTGTCTGAATCATGATTCTCATAAAGTGAACGACTCATCAATCCTGTACTTGAAAATATTGCATTGGTTTCATTGGTTGAATTAACGATAGTTTCTAATGCATCTTCACGATTAAAATAAAGAGTATTTGATCTTAAATTAAAAACTAAATAATTTGTACTTAATTCTTTATTCTCATTTAAATTCAATTTTTCTTCAGATTTTTTAACTTTATTGTATCCTTGTCTTTGCACTAGAATAATTTCTAATTGTTTTTCAAGATCCATATTTTTAGAAGCTTTGCTGATTATATTATTTTGATTATTCTTATTTAAAATATTATAATTTATGTTCAATTGATTCAAAATAGGTTCTGTTAATTTACCATTAATAAAATGTTGCGGGGCATCTTCACCTTCACATCCTCTATATGTAATTATAGATAACAATGGTATGTTATATGGGATTAATAGTGATGTAAATTCATTTATAGATTTAAAAAATCCCGAATTTTGCATATATAAAATAGGTTTTTTTCCAGCTAAATATGCTCCAGCTGTAATAGCTACTGCTTCAGATTCATTTTGTGCAATAATATGGTGTATATTATTGTTTTCACTAAAATGATTAATATAATCTTTTAGAACGCCACATGGAACTCCTGCAGCAAAATTAAAATTATTATTTTCAATTTGTTTAATTAATTCTGACATCGAGCAACCCCTATCATGAATAAATTGGATATAGCATCTATCTTGCTCCGACAATTTCTTCCCGGGACGAAGAGGGCTTCACCATCTTGATTTTCGCCATGGCGCCTCGTAGTTCTGGCTTTGATACGAAAAACAAAATAATTGCACACATTTGTCACCAAAAAAATGATCCCACCCCTTAAAAAGTTAATAATTTCCACGCAATTAACTAACCTGACACTACTGATTTCTCCTCGTTGATGATATTTTTTTTATAACACAAACACTCTATCTGCTTAAACAATTAAGTTCAACGTGGTTTTTTATTTTTTTAATGGTGGATCAAGGGAATTATGTTATAATAGCTTACGCAAGCACCCATAAGCATGGAAGGAGAGTATATGAAAAATTTGGATGAACAAAGACGAAAACTAATAAAGGGTGGAGTGATTTTTGGAGGTGGTGTATTATTGGGGGTGCCTGCATTTGGCGTTATCTCAAACTGTAGGATTGGCCCGACTGCTGGATCCGATAAAAAAACACATGCGGTTGACCTTATACGGAAGGAACATATCCGTCTGTCAGGTAAACAAATTAATGAAATTGCTGTTGGAAACACATTGATCGGTGTCACCTACAAAGGAGTGCCCTATGTTCTTCATTTTGATCCCAATGGAGAAGTGATTTTACAGATGAATGATGGGAGAAAAGAAGTGGGAAAGTGGGAAATCAACAACGATCACATTATGTCGCAATGGCCAACAATAGCTAACAACGAAAGGCTTGAACTGGATTATTATCAATACAAGAATGGGCATATATACCTTAGCGTTGCCACGCAGTTTCCCCATAAGTCTAGCAGATGGAGTTGGTTTGTGATAGAACCAGGGCGGAACGAACAACTCTAAACTCGTATTTTCCCATTGATTCATGTTGTGCTCCAGGGGCTTTCAAACATCATAATATCAATTGATTGACGTATTAAAATACTATATTTTTTGATCAAAATCTTCTGATTGGATTTAGAATAATCCCTTAAACAGGTGTTAGAGCCAACCAAAATAACAATAAAGATGGGTGAGACCCGCCACAATCGGAATCAAAATCAAAGTACGAATAAAAAATAACGAAATAAGTTCATAAAATTTAACGGGAACTTCCTGGAACATATCCAACATCATGGGACCAACCGAAGAAAAAAAGATCAATTGGGAAATGGAAAGGACCGCAATAAAAAACCTGGCGGAAAGTGCCGCATCTTTTACTAAAAGAGCCGGAATATACATTTCAGCAATACCAGCAACGGTTGCCGGAGCAATCAATTTCGCATCCGGTAGTCCCAATAAATTTAATAGAGGGGCAAAAGGAGCTCCCAACCAATTAAAAACAGGAGTATATTTTGCGAGCATTAATGCAAAAGATCCCACAACAAGTATGGTACCCAAGATAGTAGTTGCTAATTTTAATCCGTCGCCACACCCTTCGATAATCACTTTTAAAAAACCCGGAGCCGAATGTGCCCTTTCCAATGCTTGATTTCCCGCCAATCGAAAATATCCACCAAAACTGCCTTGAAATTGTCTTTCAGGAATAGATTGATTTAAGTAAGTATTCGGTACAGAAGTGATCGGCCACATCCGCACCAAAACAATGGTAAGAAAATAGATCACAAAAAAATAAGTAATAAAGATCAAGGGAAATAAATAAAGTAAATCAAGGGTTGAAGCAACAACCCCTACAAAACCAATACTAACGGTTGAAAAACAAGTAACAATAGTATAGGTTTCCCGGCGAGTATAATATCCCTGGTGAAAAAGTTTACGAGTAATATAAAGACCAACCGAGTAACTTCCCAACCAGGAAGTAATGTCATCCAAAGCTGATCGACCCGGCAATTTAAAAAGAGGCCTCATAATGGGCCGCATTAATACTCCAACAAATTCCAGACAACCATAACTTACAAAAATATTTAAAAAAATAGCTCCAAGGGGAATAATAACCCCCACCGACAAAGTAAGAATACTCCACATCAGTTTAGATATTTTTGGAGCTATTAAAAATTCCGGGCCGATTTGAAAAAACATGCAAACAGCAAACAACACCCCAACCAATCGCAGAACAAAGAAAATAGAAGAACTTTGATATGCTTCTAAAAATGCAAAGCCTTTTCCATTTCCCCATTTTTTACGGCTTGCTAAAGTTGCACAAGCACCAAACAATATTAAAACGAAACTATACCATCCGACAAAGCCTGGATATCCTTTTGTAATCCAGGTTACAATCACATCGAAGAACACCGTGGTTTTTCCCGAATATTGAATTGGAAATACAAAAAAGCCAATTCCTATTACTGCTGAAATAACAATCTTGAAAAAAGCCTTAATTTCGGCGGCCATAAAAAACACCCCTGAATTGGCGTATCTGTTGCTTTTCTTGATGATCCCCCGACCTTCAAGCTCTTTTCAGATTCAGTCCTGGAGAATTTGATATGCCTTTAAATGTGCAAATACATATTTTTTAAAACCCAGAATTTAATTGTTCCTAGGGAATATACTGCTTCATATCTGAAGCAAATATCACTTTACCATGATAATATTTACCGATTCCCTTGGAAGTTGCTGCCGAGTCAACTTCACCGGGTCGAAAATGTGTGAGAACAAGAGTTTTTACATTCGATTTTGCGGCCATAATTGCAACCTCTTTCATCGAAGCGTGTGCTTTACTTATATCGATATTATCTATTTTTACCGATTTTTTACGCTTTTTGGGTAATTTTGGTTTTTTGAATTTGGAAGATTTCCCATCGTTTTTATACTTAATTCCTCCGGAGTCCATCACAAGTATATCTGCGCCCTTTGATAGTTTTATAAGATTTTCTGAATATGAAGTGTCACCTGAAATTACGATTGATTTACCGGCATAATCAAATCGATATGCATAAGTCGGAATAGTATGAACGACATTTGTAGTAGTCACTTTCACTGTTCCAATATTGAACTCAGTCGGCTTACTTATTTCTTTTACTTTTATATTAGAAAATTTTTCATATGATTTTCCCATACGTTCACATCTGTAAATAACGTCATCCTTATAAAATGATAAAATAAAATCAACTAATTTTTTTGTGCTGGGTTCTGAAGGTCCTACAATCAATGCATCACTTCCCCTTAATCTTGAATTTATAATAAGGGGTATGGCATCAGCATTGTGATCCAGATGATGATGGGTATAAAAGATACCTGTTATTTTATTTTGTGGCATACCAAATTTTTCCATATCAATAAAAGAACCATCCCCTGAATCAACGACAATATAGTTGCCTGAGTATTGTATTACACTGGACGGTTTTACTCTGTCTTTCGAATATAAAGGAGAACCAGTCCCCACTGTGATTACAGAAAAGTCCGCAGCGGGTTTAAAATTTAGTTTAGCCGTGGATTGCCCAAATGCATAAACAGGAATAAAACATACGAACAACATCGATAACAACAAACTACAAATCCTAATATTCTTCATTATTTCAAACTCCAAATCAGAGGGTTATTCTTTTAAATTTACAATTACTTATTATTTCCAATAAAACAATTAAAGAACGCTATGCCCACCATTACACTTTGCGATATTTGAATTAAATGTACACTCATCTGCGGTGGCCTTACTATTTTCAATTTGCTCTGCTAATACTAAAAATGCTTCCTCCAAAACAACTCAAGGAACTGTTGTTCATAAAGCTATAATTATTAATATAATAAAGCTTTATGAACACTTTTTGTCAATAGAAATTCTTTTCCAATTTGCTAAGACAGCAGGGCCTTAAACTCATTTTTGGTCATGACCTCTGGCAAGCATTCAAAAAGATGGCCCTTGATATTAAGGTGCACAAACAGGCCGAAAAAGCATTAATTAAAAATGAAACAAAATACCGAATACTGTTTAAAAACGCGAATGATGCAATCTTTATTGCACAAGATGAGAGAATTTAGATAGGCCGGATACGGGTAAAACCCATGAATAATATAAATGGTAAACAAATTTGAGTTCTAACGGATTGAACCAGCTGTTATGATTAACAGCTGGTTCAAAGGATAACTTATAAACTTTATCTATGGGCAGCCGCCTTGCCCCTCTTTACTTCCTTAATTGCCTGTTCGATCAGCGCAATCGCCTTTGCTTTATGTCCGCCTTTGTTGTTAAACGCTTCTTGAAGCTCTCTTTTTGCAGCCTTCAATAAAGCAATTGAATTATTCATTTTGGGTTGTCTCCCACAAAACCCGGGAGCAGCAAAACAAGACGATACTACAAGAACAAGAGAAGTAACGACAATTAATTTTGCCAGTTTCTTACTCAATTTTGATACCATAATTACGATCCTTATTAACAATAGTTGTACAAAAAAAACCTAGAATACCCATTTTTAATAAAATTTCAACTAAATTCTCAAAAATCCTGATGTTTTTGGGATTAATTCAGGGACAAAAGTGCCAGGGCCGTTTTTACGAAGATAATATTTTTAAAGTTTTACTTTCCAATGCCGAATATAGAACTATCCAATGTTTTTACACAAAAGACATCTTAAAATTTTTCTTAATGGAGTTATCCCATGAACAATACCATTTCAAATAATCCGGTTTTAAACCTCGGTTTTCCAAAGCCTGATCTTTCCCAAGTCAAGACTCAGCAAGCACCTGGGGCAACTATCGTATCAATGGATACTGGAAATCAAAGTGGGATAAAGGTAAATATCAGCCAGGAAGGCCTTGACCAAAATAATTCTTTTATATCAGGCACAAAAGTGGAAGAATCTAAAACTATTATTGTTACCAAGCCTGTACAAAGGGTGGTAATCACCGAAAATGAAGCCCTTGACCTGTTTGATTCGACCATGAACCTGGGAACACACAAAATAGATGATCTTACCAGATTTTTAAGTGGCATGGAAAAAGATGGTTCCCTGAATCATGGCGATTTATTCTCGGCCCTGGCAACAGCCGGAGATAGTGCCGGAAAAATGCTCGAGCAACTCCCCGAAATGGAAGTTGAAGAAAGAAATCTTTTTTTATCCATTGCCGCCAAAAAAGATCAAAAAATTGTTTCCGGCCTGGTTAAAATTGCAGATTTAATTGGAAATACACCCTTACACCTTGATTTTCTCAAGGTTGCCAAAAACCTAAGTGATGACGAATTGGCCGATTTCATCAAGGCAGCTATTGATAATCCAGAAGATATTGCAAGTCTTGTCCGGCAAACCAAACAACTAGGCGGTATTGACCGGGACAACTTTCTTACTGCGGCCGCAGACAGCCCTAATCTAACACTTTTGATATCCCATGTTGAGGGATTGGAAAATAATAGACTTTCAGATTTTCTATTTTCAGCCGTAAAAGCTGGCAAAGCCCAGGGAAAACTCATTTCACTCTCCAACCGCTTGACGCAAAGACAGATGCAAAAAGATATCCGGTCCATGGCTTCAACACTTTCCCAGGAAAATTTTGAAAATTATCTCAGCGCCTCGGTGAATGCCGGTTCCCAAAGGGACAAATTTCATAGCCTGGCACGAACACTTAAGGGTGATAAAAGGCAATTGTTCCTGGAAGCTGCTGCCAATGGTGGATCGGATACCAAAGCATTCATTCGACAGGTTTCAAAAATGGGAAAAAGCTCCACCGCTCTTGGCAATTTTTTAAATGCCGCCAGCCGAATCAATGATATTGGGGCATTAATTTCAGTAATCAAAAAGGCCGGGGATGGGAAATCTTCATTTTTAGAACTTGCCAAGGATTTGCACACAGCTGATCTGAAAAACCTTATCACAGCGGCAGAGGGGATGAAATCTTCGAGTCTGGGACGATTCATTGACCAAGGCAACTCCCTGTCCGGAATTGAAAAAAGTCACTTTCTTTTCGGAGCCTCAAAAGCGGGCGATCAATCCGACAAATTCATGGACCTGGTAGAAAATACCAGGGGACAGGAGCGCCAAGATCTTCTTTTAGTCCTGGCCAATGAAAAGAAAAAAGACCTGCCCGCAATGCTAAACAAAATAACAAATATGGACTCCCATGAACAAAGAGCACAATTTTTAGCCCAGGAAAAATCAGACCTTTTTGGATCGGAACAACAGACCTTAACTTCCACCTACATTTATCTGAACAAAGAGCTTGATGCCGGTGAATTCCATGATTTTTTAAGGGCAGCAGGATCTGCATCCGGACAAGAGGATATAGAACTTCTCTTAAAACTGTCTGATTCGGTGGATGACCGATCCTCCTTTTTGAAAACAGCCGCAGGTGCACAAAAAGAACTTCACAATTTTTTGGACCTGGGGGAGAAATTAGAGGATGAAGAACAGGAAAATTTCCTGGCGGTTACAGACAAGTTGAAGGGAGAAAATCTGCAAAATTTTCTGAAAGTTGCAGGCCGCAACCATGAGAATCTGGATGAATTTACTTTATTTACCGATTCCCTGACGGAACAGGAAAAAACAAAATTTTTAAAAGCCTCGGTTGATGCCGATCAACAAGGGGTATTAGATAAATTAATGGATCTTACCAACCAATTAACAGGTCCCTCCCGCAGTTTATTTCTTACCATAGCCCAAAGCGCTAAAGGTCAATTGAGCAACCTTATCAAAGGCACCAAAAATTTTATTGCCGCCGAGCAAAACAGCTTCATGGCCCAGGCACGAGAAAAAGGATTTGATTTAATGTCTCTGTTCAAGAAAGACAACACCTATACCCTCGGGGCTTGCTGCAAAAATGATATCAGTGAACTTGTATCTGCTGCCAGGGCAACAGGTTTTGATCCCGAACTGATTTTCAGCCGTGATGAGTCTGGCTACCAATTTAGAAATGATGAAAACCGCGAGTATATTAATGAATATATCCAGGCAATAGAAGAGGGGGATTTTGACCTGAAGGACAATTCCTATTCAATTGATGGCAACCCCGACATGAAACTTGTCGGTACATCTTCCGGCGGTGTTTTTAATTTTCTGGAAAATGCCTTTGCATCCAACAGCTTTCTCAAACTCTACCTGGAACCCTATCTTTCCTGATTTGGGAATCCATGCATTTCTTCTTGGAAAGAAAGAGTCTATTGAAACTCCTTCAAAATTTTCCTATAATGAATCCTTGAAAAAAAAATATTTACATGGATCACCTAGGAAAAACCCTATGACCGACAAAAAAACGACCAAATCACCTTCCTGTGCCGGCTGCACCTTTGATATCCCAGAAAGAGTGTGCATGAAAAATAAAGGCAAAGCCGCCAAAGGATGTCCCACCTTGATGCAAAAAAAAGTACTGGCTGAGGCAAATAAAGAATATGAAATAGCAGCCATCCAAAAATTTGCCAACAAAGCCGCTCTACAGGAAGCCCAAGGCTATGCCAACCGGGACCAGACTCCCTATGTCATGCAGCCTTGTAAAACCAGGATTGTCGAAACCTGTGAATTTGCCATGAAAATGGAATACAAGAAAATTGGCCTGGCCTTCTGCCTGGGACTTTCAAAGGAAGCCCTTGTTGTGGAAGAAATTTTTAAAGGCTATGGATTTGATGTGGTTTCCATCTGTTGTAAAGCCGGGAAAAGCCCCAAGGAGATGATTGGTATAACCGATGATCAAAAGGTTCACAAGGGCAAAGATGAATCCATGTGCAATCCCATATTCCAGGCAAAAACCCTGAATTCTGAAGAGGTGGATTTCAATATTCTCCTTGGGTTATGCGTGGGACATGATACATTATTTTTTCAATATTCTGACATCCCGACCACTGTTCTGGCGGTAAAAGACCGGGTCACAGGCCACAATCCCCTGGTGCCCATTTATAATTGCGAATCCTATTATAAAAAAATACGATTTCCAGATATTAAAGAATAAAAAAGCCCTTAATCACAACCCAAAGGAGAGAGATATGCTGCTGGAGCAAAAATACTTTACTGGTGTGATATGGCAGGATTTTCAGCACAAAGAGATGATGGAACTTTTTGCAAAACTGAGAAAGGCCCGGGCAGACAAAAAAGATAAAGATGCTTTCCGGTTTACCGTGGCATTTTTGTCCATGTATGCAAACCACCATTTCAAACTGGAAGAAGAATACATGGATATTTATTATTACCCGGAAAAAGAATCACACAAAAAAGAACACAAGGAATATATTAAAACCCTCAAAAAATTCAGGGCAAACCACAAAGAATATTCGGAAGAAGCCGTTGATAAGCTTATAAAAAAAATTAACAAATGGATATTGGACCATATTTTCGGTGATGATAAAAAATTGGGCCAATATATTCTCGATGCAGAAAAAACAAACAAGGAATAAGTATCACGTGAACACGACCATAAACCTGTTGTCCGCCCACAGATCCATCCGCAAATTTACGGATAAACCCATTGAAGAATCCCTGTTTCGTACCCTTATAGAAACGGCCCAATGTGCTGCTACCTCCCACCATGTCCAAGCCTATACCATTATCCGGGTTAAGGACAAAGAAAATAAAAAACAGATTGCAACTCTTTCCGGCCCCCAACCCTGGGTTGAACAGGCTCCCACCTTCCTTATTTTTTGTGCCGAGCTTACCCGGCTTGAATCTACCTGCCAGCAGCACAAACTTATAGCTCAGACAGGATGGGCAGAACAATTTGTCACGGCCACGGTGGATACTGCCATCATGGCTCAAAATCTTATGGTAGCCGCAGAATCCGTGGGGCTTGGCGGGGTTTTCATCGGCGGGATCCGAAATGACCCGGAAAAGGTTTGCAAACTATTAGATATACCCAACAATGCTTATCCGGTCTTTGGTATGTGCCTGGGCTACCCTGCAAGGACCCCTGGGATCAAACCCAGATTACCCCTTGATTTAATACTCAAAGAAGACTCTTTTTTCGGCCCTGATTCCAAAAAAGAACTGACCGATCCCTCTCAAATGACTGCAAAAAAAAGCCTGGATACCTATGATAAAACCTGCCGCGACTATTATCTAAACAGGGACTCCAACTTAAGGGATCAGACCTGGAGCCAGCAGATGGCAGATTTCATGAACAAGATCAGCCGGCCCCAACTAAAATCATTTCTTGAAAAAAGAGGATTCTTTCTCAAGTAAACCGAACTTTTTATGGTCTCCATCTACACATGATTCAAACTACCAAAGAACAAAATCAAATTATAAACTGCGATCTTGTGCCGGGGGATACCCTCAAAATCATGGCCTTTGCCGGCACCGGTAAAACCACCACCCTGGTGGAATATACAAAAAAACGCCCGGGGATACGTTTTTTATATATTGCCTTTAACAAGAGCGTACAATTGGAAGCCACCCAAAAATTTCCCGGCAATGTAACAGCCAGAACCACCCATTCCCTTGCCTTCAGAACCAAAGGATTTAAATACAAAGACCGTCTGGTGAAAGGATTCAGGGCCAACCAGGTCATGGCAGCCCTGGGCCTTGAAGAATATGAAGATGCAAGGTATACCATGGACACTCTCTACAATTACCTGGTATCGGCAGATCCCAAAGTCTCCCACCACCACATCCCCGTCGTGGCAAAAGGATTCTACAAAAAAAATAAGGTCCCCATGCCGCCTCTGGTTGACCATGCCAATCGCCTGGGAAGACTCATGTGTGATGGCTCCAACGAAAATATAGGCATGATCCATGACGGATACTTAAAGCTCTACCAATTATCAAATCCCCACCTGGACTATGATTGTATTCTCCTGGACGAGGCCCAGGACATCAACCCTGTAACCGCTGCCATTGTCTTTGCCCAGGCCCAAAAATCTGCGGCCATCATTCTGGTGGGGGACGGCCACCAGCAGATCTATAGTTTCAGAGGAGCCAAAGACACCCTGAAAAGTTTTTCAGCCTCCAGGACCAAATATCTGACCCAAAGTTTCAGGTTTGATAACAATGTGGCCCGGGTGGCCAATATGATCCTGAAAAAATTCAAAAAAGAAAGCCGGGAAATCATGGGCACCCCCGTGCCTGAAAAACCTGCCTGGGATCCAGGACATCATACCATTATTGCACGAACCAATGCCACTGTCTTTGACAGGGCGGTAAGACTATACAAAAGACACAAGATCGGATTTGTAGGTGGAGTGGGCAGCTATCGACTGGACATTCTCAAGGACGTATATTATCTATACAAAAAAGATCATTTCCAGATCAAGGATGCCTATATCAAAAGTTTTGCCAGTTTCAGGGACTTAAGATTCTATGCCAAGGCCGTGGAAGATTTTGAACTATCCTCTGTATGCAAAATGGTTGAAAAATATACAACGGGGATTCCCAACCATGTGAACCGGATCATGGAACAGGCAGTGGAGAAAGATCAGGCGGCAATAGTTCTGACCACAGCCCATAAATCAAAGGGTCTGGAATGGGCCAATGTTCTCATTGCACAAGACTTTCAACCTCTGATTAAAGAAGAAAAGATCATCTCCCCCACCGGGGTTGACCCCGACGAATTCAACCTGATCTATGTGTCCATGACCCGGGCCATGGTAAACCTGAGATTTGACAGGGAAAGTGATATCCCGGAATTTATCCGGCTTTATTTAAAACAAAAATAAAAATATTGTTTAAACTTGAAAATAGTTCAATATTATCAGATATTATCTATTTTTTCCCAAGGAGTTAACATGAAAAGCATAAACCCGACTACCAATGAAGTCATAAAAGAATATACCGAGCATTCACCAAAGGATGTCGAAAAAATCATCGAGTCCGTCAACAAAGACTGGCTGTCCTGGAAAGAGACCTCTTTTACCGAACGCGCAATATTCATGCATAGGGCATCGGACATTCTTCTGGCACAAAGAGATGATTGTGCAGCCATCATGACGGCTGAAATGGGAAAACGGATCTCAGAAGCCAGGGCAGAAGTTGAAAAATGCGCCCTGGCATGCAGGTACTATGGGGACAATGCTGAAAAAATACTCAGGGATGAAATAATTGAAACCGATTATTCAAAGAGTTTTGCAGCTTTTCAACCCATCGGGATTGTACTTGCGGTAATGCCGTGGAATTTTCCCTTCTGGCAGGTTTTGCGATTCGTGGCTCCTGCCTTGATGGCAGGTAATGCAGTGGTTTTAAAACATGCCTCCAATGTGATGGGTTGTGCTGTAAAGATAGAACAGATCCTGAGAAAAGCCGGATTTCCAGAAAATATCTTCAGGTCTCTTATTATTCCATCTGGCCTTGTGGAAGACGTCATCACAAACCCATTGGTCAAGGCGGTTACCCTGACCGGCAGCGAACCGGCCGGAATCAAGGTTGCAATGACTGCTGCAAAAGAACTGAAAAAATCGGTTCTTGAACTTGGCGGTTCAGACCCCTTTATTGTCTTTGAAGATGCCGACATGGATAGATGTGTTGCAACCGCCGTTTTAGGACGAACTTTGAATGCCGGCCAGATTTGTATCGCTGCCAAACGATTTATTGTAGTAGAAAAAATCGCCCGGGAGTTTGAATCAAAGATGAAAGATGCCATGGAAAGCTTAATAGTGGGCGATCCCGCCGATGAAAATACACAGATGGCTCCCATGGCAAGGGCTGATCTGGTTGAAGAGATACATGTCCAGGTGGAAAACTCAATTGCCCAGGGAGCCACACTTCTGACCGGAGGAAAAAGACTGGATCGACCGGGAAATTTTTATGCCCCCACCATAATTACAAATGTAAAAAAGGGTATGACGGTCTATGAAGAAGAAACCTTTGGACCTGTGGCTGCAATCATAACCGTTAAAAATGAAGATGAAGCTGTTGCCGTGGCCAATGATACCAGATTTGGGCTGGGAGCTGCCGTTTGGACAAAAGATTCCCAAAGAGGTGAAAGAGTTGCCCGCAAAATCGAGGCTGGAATGGTTTTTGTAAATACACTGACCGCATCAAATCCCAAACTGCCCTTTGGAGGAGTCAAAAAATCCGGATATGGCCGGGAAATGTCCGATTATGGAATCAAGGAATTTGTAAACATTAAAACCATTTGTATTCAGTAAGACAACACCAAACTTTGCCATTGCAGGCGGTTATACAACCATTGCCTGCAATGGCAAAGCCATGCAAAATAGCTGCACAACTTAAATTTTACCATATCTTTTCCCACGAACTAGTATAAATCTTGACAGAATTTCCCGGTAAATGGTAATTGTCAAAATAATAAAATCATTTTTTCGCAGGAGAGGTAAAATGGACATCATGCCGATGAAACAAAAGAATTTGATCTCCCAGTGGGCCTTTGATACACGCCCCATTTTAGGCAGACTTCATCTATGGCTTGAAGATATCACAATAGAATGGATAAAAGGAAAACCCAGGGATGAGATGATAGATTCCATCTCATTTGTGGATAACAGAACCGAAAAAATGCTGGCCATGACCTCGGCCGTCACAGCTCTGGGCACCAAACTGTTCGGCCATTATGGTGAAGGAGCAGGGCTGAATAAGACAGCACTCAACCTGGTTAAAAAAGATGCAGATGCCATATCTGCCTATGCCATGAGCGAAAGCCTCTGGTATCTATCCCGGACCCTGCCTGAAAACCATGCCATCATGGTCTGCCTGGGGGAAGGCCTGATGCCCAAAGCCGGTGAAACATCGGAAATGGGGGCTAACCCCCTGCTGGGATTTGGACGGGTCTATGCCAGACCGGGAGTTGCCAATTTTTTAGATGACTGTGTATTAAAACTTGTCAATGATCCTAGCTACCAGTGGGAAGACTTCAAACAGGCCATTACCGTCAAAGATATTACCGTTTGGGGAGCGGCCATTGACACCCTCGAAAACACATCCAGATTTGCCAAAGGAAAGGCAACCGGCCCCTTGACTATTCTCCATCTTTTTGACCAGCCCCTGGCCATTACCGATCAGTATGAAGGGTATATCGGGACCCTGGTTTTACCAAAAAAAGTTGTGGAAAGAGCAGCAGATGATTCTTTACTGGTCAACTATTTCACTCCCAGAGACCGCGTGATGAAAGCCATCACCATGACCTATCCCGGCATTAAACCAAAAAACATCCATGTCTGGACCCTCCAGGGAAAAAGTCGGAAACCCCGAATCGGAAAACTCTGGGAAGAATGGAAAACTGCCGGGGCCCATCTGGTGGACAAAAACTGGACATTGCCCACAGGATTTGCCCCCTTCACAGATTCTGGCACCTATGCGCCCACTTTTGCCGTCAAAACCTGGCAGGACAATGCCAATGAGACCCATCTATTTTTGGTGGACGGATATGCAGCTTCGGCCGAAGCCATACAAGCTGCAAGTTTGTCTTCCATCTTGAATCTGGATATCTCCCTGGCTGTTTTATCCTCCAGATTTCAACTCCCCCACGACAAAGATGCAGCCACCATGAAATTGGATCCCGATGCCAGCGATTTTGCCCACCGCCTGAACCAGGATTTTTTTAAGGAAGAGATAGAAGAAACAACGGTGGAAATTTACAAAGATAGCATCCGCCAGGCAAGGGATGCCGGCATTCCTCTAAAAAAGAAAACCATTACCGTCGACGACCTCATTGCCGAAAAAAAATGGCAGCCCCTTGCCATGGCCGGATATATACTCCCGGACCCCTATACCGGTGCTCCTGGCGTAACCCAAATATCTGAAGACACCTATGCCGTCACTGTCCGAATGACCTCTGAAAAGGGTGACAAACGAATAACCTTTGCCCTGCGGCTCCTTGAACCCTTTGATAAGAGTAAGCTTATTTTCACTCCCCTGCTTAACCGATTTCTCAAAGGGGAAGATTTTTTGACCCGGGCAGTAAAAATTTCTGATTCCGGACGAATCAGAAATGAACTCCAGACCTTGTGTACCGATGCATTGGAGCATTTTGCCAATAAAATGGTACTTCGGTTTGAAAAAATCCCCAGGGCAGTTATTTCCCTGGAAGAACAAAAAACCCTGCGCACCATACTAACCTGGTACAAAAAAAATCACCCCATCTGGTTTGAATGGCTTGAACTCGACTGATCTAAATCAAGGATAAATATGAAAAACTTTGAAGTAATCTTTCCTGAAAACAAAAAGATAGATGTGAAATTTAATAATTTTCTGGTTAAAACAGACCAATCCAAAAAAAATGATGGGGATGAAACTGCCCCCGAACCCTTTGATCTTTTCCTCTCCTCTCTAGGAGCCTGTGCAGGAATTTATGCCAAATCTTTTTGTGATGCCCGGAAGCTTTCCTGCCGGGGAATGAAACTTTTTTTATCCGCATCATTCAAAAAAGGCAAAAAACAGATGGATTGCATTGAGATCAACCTCCATGTGGACAAGATATTTCCTGAAAAATATATCAAACCCATTATCAAAGCCATGAACGGATGTGCCGTCAAAAACCAGCTTCACCCGGATATCAATACCCAAACCCAGGTGGTTTACCTGGAAGATTAAATTTTTAAATCTCGATCCAAATTCCGGATCGTTCCATTTTCAGAAGCGCTTTCCAACAAAGCCAGGGCCTGTTTTAAAATGCTTTTTTGATGGGCTTTGTCAAAGGGATCTCCTAAAAAAGCCGGATCAAATGGTTTTGATATTTTTTTCCCGGTTCATCCGTTCTATACTCAAGATGGCATGCTGTTTAACATTTGAAATATGCTGGCCCAAAACCGCCTGGGCCGACTCAAGGTCAGCAACATCAATATCCTCATACAATTGGATATGTTCGGCGTCCACTGTTTCCATGGGGGTGACAAATAAAATATTGCCCCGATATTTCAAATAAAGAAGATCAAATAAGGATTTTAAGGTGTTGATCTGGATCTGACTGCCGGATAATTTTGCCAGCACCAGGTGAAATTCCATATCCTTTAAAAGCCGATCCTTGAGATAAATATCTCTGACCGCCTCTAAATGATTATCCAGGGCTTTTTTTAAAGTATTCCGACCTTTTTTGGTGATGGAGAAAATTGTTTTAGCAAGCAAAGAAACCTCAATAAGCTCCCTGAACTCATAGATTTGAGTAATCTCTTCCAGGCTTATATTTTCCGTATAATATCCCCGGTTGGGTTCATGGCGAACCAACCCCTGGAACTCCAGTCGTTTCAAGGCCTGGATCACCGGAGTGGTACTCATTTTCAAGCGCTGGGCCAGATCTCCATAGGAAATTTTTTGGCCCGGAATGATTTCATTGTGGAAAAACATCCGACGAATGCCACTATAGGCTTCCATGGTGAAATCTTCCTTGGTTTTTTTTTGTTTAGCTCTCATAATCCCGTAAGTTATACCAAGACTTTTACAAAATCAATTAAAATATTATTAATTTAAGATGGGATAACCTATTATATATCTGACTGAATTTCATCATTAATTGCTTGACAACCAAGGGAACAGACGATAATAAGATGATAAATTTAATCAGATTGTTAATCAGATTATTAAATCCCATGGGATGGAACAAAGAACATTCAAGGAGAATCAAAATGGCTTTATCTTTTATGGAAGGCAACGAAGCTCTTGCCAGGGGGGCCATGGCAGCAGGTTGTAATTTTTTTGCAGGGTACCCCATAACCCCGGCCACCACCATATTTAGTAATATGCTTAAAATGCTGCCGCCCACGGGGGGGATCTGTATCCAGGGAGAAGACGAGATCGCCTCCATGGGTTATTGCATAGGAGCTGCCATGGCCGGTAAAAAAGTATTGACTGCCACATCCGGACCCGGTATCAGCCTTTATTCCGAGCAGGTTTCCTTTGCCATTGGCAGTGAAATCCCCCTGGTCATTGCAGACGTTCAGCGCCTGGGACCTTCCACGGGTTCCGCCACAAGGGGAGCGGATTCCGATATCCAGTTTTTGAGATGGGGGGCAACCGCAGGTGTACCTGTCATCGTCCTGGCTCCCAAGGATGCCCTGGACTGCTACATCCTGACCATCCATGCATTTAATTATGCAGAGCAATTCAGATGCCCGGTCTTTATCGCCTCCAACAAGGAGATCGGTATGACCAAAGAAAGCTTTGACCTGAACTCAGTCACCCTGCCCTCCCTGGTTGAACGAACCCCCTATAAGGGAGACAATTATATTCCCTTTAAAGCCGATCCTGACAAGGCACCGCCCTTTCTTCCCATTGGCGGCAAAACCCTGGTCCGGCAAACATCTTCCACCCATGGACCCGATGGATATATTACCATAGATCCGGAAATAATTGCTGCCAACCAACAACGATTGAGAACCAAACTTCATGCAGCAAGACAACAACTCTCCCTCTATGAAAAAAATTTAATCCCGGAAACCGATACCCTTATCATCAGCTACGGGATTACATCAAGAGCTGTGGAAGATGCCGCAAAAATACTGGCCCAAAAAGGACAGCCGATCTCCACTCTGTCCTTAAAAACCCTGTGGCCGGTACCTGAACAGGTAATCTTGAAAACAGCCGCAAATTTCAAACGGGTGGTGGTAATTGAAATGAATCTGGGACAGTATATTAACGAAATAAGGCGAATTCTTGGTGGTAAAAAAATTGATTTTTACGGACAGATGAACGGGGTGATGATTACACCCGGCAAGATTATGGAGGTCATTGAAAATGAATAGCTTTTTAAATACAGATCGCCCCCAGGTTTTTTGTCCGGGATGCACCCATGAACGCATCACAAGAGGCCTGGACAATACCCTGGTAAATTTAAACCTCGATGCCGACAAAACCGTTATTGTGACAGACATCGGCTGTTCAGGTCTTTTTGACACCTTTTTCAACGTCCATGCCCTCCACGGTGTCCATGGCAGAGCCCTGACCTATGCCGCAGGCCTGAAACTTGCCGACCCAACCCTTAACGTAATTGTCACCATGGGAGATGGAGGGCTTGGCATCGGTGGCGCCCACGTGCTGGCTGCCTGCCGAAAAAACCTGGATCTCACTTTGATCATTCTCAATAATTTTAATTTCGGTATGACCGGAGGACAATATTCTTCCACTACTCCCAGCGACGCCGTGGTGGGATCTGAATTTCTCAACCAGGCTGAAATTCCCATCGATATCTGTAAAATTGCCAAAAGTGCAGGAGCCACCTATGTATCCAAATGCGCCGGCCATGATCCTGCCCTTGCCGATGAACTGGCAAAAGCCATCACCCATAAAGGATTTGCCGTTGTGGAGACCCTGGGGATGTGTACCGGCCGTTATACAAAACACAACAAACTAACTCCCAAGGTCATTGACCAGATGATTGTGGATCAACCCATTGAAGGCGGAGTAGTCAAGGAAAACCAGCGGCCTGAATATGGGAAATTATACAGGGAACTGGCCAAAGAAAAAACCCAATTCCCCCAGACTCTGACCATCGAAAAGTCATTTAACCTTACCACGCCCCAACGCCAGGAAATAGTGATCCTGGGAAGTGCCGGCATGCGTATTGTCACAGCCGGAGATATTGTCTGCCATGCAGGAATGTCTGCCGGCATGAACGTATCCATTAAAAATGACTATAATATCACGGTGCTCCGGGGCCAGTCGGTTTCCGAAATCCTCTTGTCTCCTGAAAAAATAGGATATACTGGGATTGAATCTCCCACCCTGGTAATGGCCTTAAGCCTTGAAGGAGTACAACGGCGAGAAAAAATTTTTAAAAACCTGAAACCATCCACTTTTGTCCTCAAAGAAAAAAGCGTGGCTATTCCTGAAACCCGTGCCCGGGTGTTTGAAATTGATTTTAAGAAATTTAAAATACGAAAGCAGGACTGGGCCCTGGCATCACTTGGGGTTCTGGCAAAAGAAAAGGTCCTGTTTTCAAAGGAAATACTATCCTTTGCCCTCAAAACACGTTTTAATGAAAAAGTCTATACCCTGGCCATGGAAACCATTGAAAAAATATACTAGGGCTGGTTTTATATTTCACCCTTTATTTGCTTGCATTATACGAAACAATAAATTATTCTGCGGAAAGTATTAGTTTAATTGACTTAACAGGTCGATTACCATTAAAAAAACGTGGATAAATAAAAAATACAACCCAAGGAAAATAAAATGTCAGCAATAGGTTTTGTTTTACCCCGGATTACCTATCATGGTATCGGGACATTGGAAAAATTGAAAGAAATCAATGGAAAAAAAGCCGTTATCGTTACCGGTGGAAGCTCCATGATAAAAACAGGTGTCGTAAAAAGAGCCCAGGATTATCTGGCAGAAAAAGGCATTGAGTCGGTAATTTTTGAAGGTGTGGAACCGGATCCAAGTCTTGAAACAGTAATGGAAGGGGTTGGCTTTATGAATAAGACCAATCCCGATATCATAATCGGGCTTGGAGGATGTTCGGCAATTGATGCCGCCAAGGCCATGTGGGTATTTTATGAATATCCCGACACTAAATTTGAAGATATAATCCCGCCATTTACCATTAAACCCCTTAGAAAAAAGGCTATTTTTGTTGCTATTCCGTCAACAAGCGGCACAGGAACTGAAGTAACCTGTGTGTCGGTAATTACCGACAGGAAAAAAGGGGTAAAATACCCTCTTGTTTCCTATGAATTGACGCCGGATGTGGCTATTGTTGATGGGGAACTTTGTAAATCCATGCCTCCCCACGTAACAGCCCACACAGGTCTTGATGCCCTTGCCCACGATACCGAAGCCTATGTTTCAACCCTTGCCGACTGCTACACTGACCCCCTGGTAAGACAATCCGTGGAAATGATTTTCAATGCTCTTCCGACAGCTTATAAAGAACCCGAAAACCTTGAAGCAAGACAGGCAATGCACGATGCTTCATGCCTTGCAGGAATTTCATTTACCAATGCTCTCCTGGGTATAGTACATGCCATGGCCCACCAGCTTGGAGGAATGTTTGGCATACCCCATGGGTGTGCAAACGCAATATTGATGCCTAATATTGTTCGTTATAACAGCCAGGCAACCGACAAGTACAAAGATCTTGCTAAACTTCTCGGAAAAGAAACCGCCGAAGATTATGCTCTTGAAATAGAAAACCTGAGAGCGGCAGTTGAGGTTCCATCAAGTATCGGTGAATATGGAATTTACGAAAAAGACTGGAATGAAAAACTTGATATAATTACTGCAAATGCCATGGATGATGCCTGCGTTGGTGCAAATCCAAGGATACCGACAAAAGAAGAGATCAAGAAAATTTATGAATATTGCTATACCGGAAAAAAAGTTGACTTTTAAATAGAATAAAACATCAAAAATCAGGAATAAAGAGCATAGTCACATTTAAAGAACGGCCATATTCCTGATTTTTGAACCCACAAATTCATATCCTGCCTGGAACAAAAACCTGACCTGATATTATTTATTTTTCCTCTTCCAACATATAATAACCTTTTGGTAGTGGAACTCCGGTCTTTTCGGCCTCGGACCTTAAAAGGGACAATACCTCCAACCTGCTTTGATTATAATCGGGCATTGTTTTACCCGACACAAATTGGATTCTTTCATATCCACACCCGACTTCCTCAAAATTTTTATCTGATATAACATACTCACCAAGCTCCAAATGGCCTTTTGCCATCTGCTCTTTTCTGGATTTCGACGAATTTGCCTCAAGATAGTGTATGGAGGCAGTGTACTGACCCAAATTATGGGGATGGCCCCTGGGGGCAAAATAACCGGAGCCATCTCCTTTTGACATGGCTTCTTTTAAACTACGTATTTTAATCTGATCGGTATTTATTTTAAATTGTTCAAGAATATGATAATAGGGTTTAAATTCCTGGGTGGATATAAAATAAAGGTTATTTTTATCCAAACTGATATCATTGATTAAAAAATCGAGTATATCACAAAGCAGCTCACCCTTATATTTCGGATTACTATTGGTCAATGAAAGTATATGAAAATATGGCAGATAATTTTCTGATCTTATCTTTTTTAAATCTTCAATACGTGAACAAGGCTGGAGCCTCATTCTTTTACCCTGAAGCATTTTAGCATCCTGGGAGACGTCATAACGTAGTCCGCCATTAAATTTATGATTGGTTATCAATCCCAAGGGTTCTATTTTTTCATATCCTAAATTTTTAAAATAGGACATTATCTTGGATGTTTTTCCAGTGACAATTTCCTTCACAACGGCATATGAGGTTTTCCAGGCAAAATTAATCGAAAAAAACAGGCCAAAGAGTATTTTTAAAAACTGACTTCTAGTAATCCTCATTTTACCTCCTTTAAAAAAAATAAAAATCTTGTAACCTTTTTATAATCAAAACAGTCTTACCTGTAGTTACAATAATTTAATTGTGATTGGTGATATAAACCTATAACATTAATGGGAGATTATGACAAAATGAATGAGAAAATAAACGACAAAACCAAAAGGG
>JAAELK010000498.1 GCA_024226935.1 Desulfobacteraceae bacterium | reverse complement strand
TTACAACTGTTTTAAGCCGAGCATCAGTAAATGATACCAATTATTTGGCATATTGCACTTTATATAGCCGTCATACCAAACATAAACTTGCGATAGTATATGCAGATAAAGGGTATGCCGGTGCTCCCAACCGGGAGTTTCTTGCCATGAATCATTTTAAAGACGGCATTATGAGAAAGGATGAAAAAAACGCCAAACTGACACAATTAGAGATAGGCAGGAACAAAGGAATATCCAAGGTCAGATATATAGTTGAACAGTATTTCGGTTTAAGCCATCTTCATGATAACGGGCAAAGGGCCAGGTTTACAACCATAGACAAAAATCATATTGATATCTGGTTCAGGCAAGTGGCATTCAATATACAAAGAGGTTTTAACATATTTAAAAAACGGGCAGCAAGGGTATAAATGTGTCCAAAGACTGATAACAGCCATTTGGGCAGCAAATATTGGAATGATATCCAGAAATTTTTATAAATTTAAGGCTAAAAACAGCAAAATTTTTAAAATTAGAGTGGAATTTAAATTCAATTGTTAAACCAAATGAAAATAGCAATTAATCAAAGGTCTCTCTTTGTGGAATACACCTCCAAGCCAGGTGCAAGCATAAAAGTAGCTGGAGAAACCCGGTATATCAACGAAAAAAATGGTGAAAAAAGGCCCTGGCCATATCCTAGGAAAGATAGTCAGCCAGGGCCTTTGATTTATTCAACAGCCGATATGAAAAATCAACTTAATACATTGCGCAACCTCAATGCGGAACAAGTATTTTATTAAACGTATCCCTCCTCTAACTTAAGTTCAAAATCCAACAAACGGTCCCGGCGCCTTCTTTGAACCAGATAAATCAAGACTAAAAGCCCGGCAGCAGGAAAGAACATGAGCTGTTTGGGAGGTCTTTTTGAGGGCATCTTCACCAATTGAATCTCCTGGTCAAAATCCACCCCCATCTTTTCTGCTTTGCTTCCAAACATCACATTATCCACAAAAACCTTTCCGGCTTCGATCCTGATCTCAAGTCCAACCTCAGCCAACCGATCAATACCCGACAGGGACTTTCCCACCGGCAGCATCATGGATTTAGTATATTCTTTTCCATTGATGGTTTCTCCTTTGATTTTCAAACGAACCATGGAACCCGATTCCATCTTTTCAACAATCTCAACTAACTGAATCCCGGGTTTTTCCACAAAAGGCGGAAAAATTTTGTCCCAAAAATATCCAGGCCTGAACAAAAGAAATGTTATCAACAGCAATCCAATGGTTTCATAATACCGGTTCTTTGTCAGAAAAAAACCCTGGGTGGCGGCGGCAAATACCAGCATGGCAATCACGGCGGTAACAATCACAAGAACCAGGTGGAACCAGGAACCGATCCCGATCATTAAAAGCTCCGTATTAAAAATAAACATAAAGGGCAGGATGGCAGTTCTGATATCATAGGTAAATCCCTGGATACCGGTCCTGATGGGATCTCCTCCCGAGATACCGGCAGCAGCAAATGCCGCCAATCCCACAGGGGGAGTGTCATCGGCCAAAATCCCGAAATAAAACACAAACAGATGGACTGCAATCAGGGGAACAATAAGGCCATTCTGGGCACCCAGATCCACAATAACCGGTGCCATCAAGGTTGAGACCACTATATAATTGGCGGTTGTGGGAAGCCCCATACCAAGAATCAGGCTGATCACGGCTGTGAAGAACAAAATCAGCATCAGGTTACCACCGGAAATAAATTCCACAAATTCGGTCATTACAAGCCCGATGCCTGTAAGGGTCACTGTTCCGACCACAATACCTGCGGCAGCTGTTGCCACACCAATGCCGATCATATTCCTGGCCCCTGAAACCAGGCCACCAATAAACTCATCAAATCCCCGGGCAAAGGAAAATTGATCGCCCGCGGCCTTGCGAATAAATCCTTTCAAAGGCCGCTGGGTCAACACAATGACAATAAGCAGCATGGTCGCCCAATAGGCTGACAGGGCAGGAGAAAGTCGTTCAATCGTCAGACACCACATTAGTACAACAATGGGAAGCAAAAAATAATATCCCGCCTGGGCTGTGGTTGCAAGATCCGGAAGCTCATCAATTTCGTGGGAAACAGGCAGTTCCGGCACCTTGCAGGCAACCCATAGCAAAACCCAATAGGAGACTGCCAACAGCAAGGATATCACATAAATAGTGGCTGATCCTGCAATGGCCTTGATCCAGCCAAGACCATAATAGGTGGCACCACCGATAATAATCATAAATAAAATCGTCATGACAAAGGAAAAAAATTTATGGGCCAGGGTTTTTGAAATTCTTCGTTCCATGCCCTCAAGTCCCATTTTACATGCTTCAAGATGTACAATATAAACCAGGGCAATATAGGAAATAATAGCCGGTAAAAATGCATGTTGAATGACCTCCACATAGGAAATGCCCACATATTCCACCATGAGAAAGGCTGCAGCTCCCATGACAGGCGGAGTAAGCTGGCCGTTTGTGGAAGCAGCCACTTCTATGGCTCCCGCTTTTTCAGCCGAAAACCCGACCTTTTTCATCAAGGGAATGGTAAAGGTTCCCGTGGTGACCACATTGGCAATGGATGATCCTGACACAAGGCCCGTCATACCCGAGGAGACAACCGCAGCCTTGGCAGGCCCTCCCCGCATATGCCCTAAACCTGCAAATGCGGTCCTGATAAAATAATTACCCGCACCGGCGGATTCCAGCAGGGATCCAAAGAGAACAAACATAAAAACCATACCCGTGGAAACTCCCAGAGCCACCCCGTAAACCCCTTCTGTTGACAACCAATAGTGGGACATACCTTTGGCAAGACTGGCCCCCTTATGGGCAATAACATCGGGCATATAGGAACCTGCAAAAGTATAAAAGATAAAAGCACAGGCCACCACCATGAGCGGTGGTCCCAGAGCCCTTCTTGTGGATTCCAATAGAAGCACCAACCCAATCACCGACACCACAAGATCCAGGGTAGTAGGATCTCCGGGGCGATCGGAGAGCTGGACATAAAATATAAACAAATAGGCTGCACAAAAAGCTGCAAGCAAAGCTAAAAACCAATCCTGCAAAGGGATATAGTCCCTGGGAGAAGATTTAAAAGTGGGATAGGCGGTATAGGATAAAAACATGGCAAAGGCCAGGTGAATAGCCCGGGCTTCGGTATCATTAATGACAAAAATATTAAATAGGAAAGGAAGGGGTGATGCATACCATAATTGAAACAATGTCCAGGCCAGAGGGACAAAAAAAAGGACTTTTTTCGGAATCGTGCCGACGGGATTTCGTGCTCCGGTATCCGCCTCGGCAATCATCTCTTGCAAGCCATCCTGGGATACTGCCGCTGTATTTAGTTCACTCATTGTGACGATTCCTCCATGGGGAAAGGGTAATGTTGTATACCTGACACAAGGGGTTATACACAAAAGCCGATAAAAGTGTGCGACCAGAACAGCCGCACATTTTTTATCGGCTTACATCTAATCTTCTACTACAACAGACCGGCTTCTTTATAATATTTTTTAGCACCATCATGGAGAGGTGCTGAAAGACCGTCTCTTATCATCTCTTCTTTTTTCAGATTTGCAAATGCCGGATGCAGTTTTTTGAACTGGTCAAAGTTCTCAAAAACCGCTTTAACCACCTGATAAATAATATCATCGGAAACCTTAGCTGAAGAAACAAAGGTAGCACCCACGCCAAAGGTAGGGGTAACATCCTTTGTTCCACGATACATGCCGGCAGGAATGCTTGCCATTCTATAATAAGTATTGTTTCCGACCAATTTTTCAATCACCGGCCCGTCTACAGGAACCATCACTGAATCACAGGAAGTGCTGGCTTCTTTAATGGATCCGGAAGGATGACCAACAGTAAAGACAATGGCGTCAATTTTATTGTCACACAAGGCTGTTGACTGTTCGGCCGACTTAAGCTCGGAGGCCAGTTTAAAATCATCTTTTGTCCAGTTAAGGGCACCCATGACAACTTCCATTGTACCACGCTGGCCGGAGCCTGGATTTCCTATGTTAACCCGTTTGCCTTTAAGATCCATAAAATTTTTAATACCGGAATCAGCTCTTGCAACGACGGTAAAAGGTTCAGGATGAATTGAGAAAACAGATCTTAAATCTTTATTAGGACCTTTTTTTGCAAACTTGCTGGTACCGTGATAGGCATGATACTGCCAGTCCGACTGGGCAACGCCCATATCAAGTTCACCGGCTGCAATGGCATTCAGGTTATAAACAGAACCTCCGGTACTTTCCACCGAACATTTGATACCATGTCCTTTTTTGCCTTTATTCACCAAACGGGCTATGGCAGCCCCTGTCGGGTAATAAACACCGGTTACCCCACCGGTGCCGATGGTGACAAATGTCTGATTCGCTGCCTGTACAGGTGCTGTAACGATAAAAAGGCCTATTCCAAAAACTGCTGCAAGGGCAATAACAAATAATTTTTTCACTTTAAACCTCCGAAAAAGCTAACATTAAAAAATATCTATATCCATGGAACCTGCTAAACTATCACCTCCAATACCAATATTTCGTTTTCTTCTCCTTTCTTTGTTTCAACAAAAAAACATATCATTTAAAAACAAAACGCAATTAAAATCAAGCTTTATACCAACACCAGCTTATGAATATGACCACCTTGTATCCTTAGATTTTTTTAATGCAATAATCAATTTCCATATCCAAGAACCCAAAAAACCAGGATAACACCTTGATAATCAAGACATTTACAAAGCTTTGACCATTTCATCAACTTTGAGAATTACATCAATTGTATTGGGTTATATTTTTGAATTAAAACATAGAAGTTTTATCGGATTTGCCTGATTTTGAGAATCTTTCTTTCAAAGAGAAATGAATCGTCCTAACCTTGAAAAAACATCCGTCCCGGATTCCCAAAGTCCATAAGCGACAAAAAGGTAAACTTTAAATAGCCCCAGGCGGCCCCCTGTTTCTCTATGAAATCGGGGCTATAAAGTTGAATGTCCAGCTAAATTCAAACTATCAAAATCTCAAATCCACGATCAAGGGCCTATGATCGGAAACCAATGGTTCTTCCTGGGGTATAACCGAAGTCTCCACTCCATCCTTTTTGCAGTCTGCCTTGATATTTCTGGAGATCAGGATATGATCAATTTGTTGCCGCCCTCCATCTCCGTAATAGGTCCACCCTTGATCATATTCTGATTCCTTGAAATAATCCAAACACCCTGTTTGTATAAGATCAGGATAAATATCATCCAACCCCCGGATTTTTTTAACCACAGGCTCCCCTCTGCCATCGTTTAGATCCCCTACCACGATCACATAATCACCGGCATCAATGAAAGGCAGATAATTTCTGCGAACAATAGAAGCCTGGGCACTTTTTCTGGCTTCCTCTTCAATATCAACAGTAACTTGGGATTTCAATTGTACGGCAAACAGATGGACAGATTTTCGGTTCATCTCAAACCTTATATGCATACCCATATTAATCCCGATATCTTTTTCCCACGGATCAGCCAACTCTGTTTGATAAAATTTTCTCCCGGGAATAACTATTTTTTCCTTGTTTTTTTCTCCATATCGCTGCACCTCAAATTCAATATTTGACAAAATACCTATATGCTGCCCCATTGAATCATAGGAATCACATAAAGCATTATAGGAAAAGCCTGCACCCTGGGAAACCAATGAATCGATAAGAGTCCTGAAATCTTCCATGGGTCCAAGTTCTGTCAAAACCAGAATATCTGCATCTATCGTTTTAACAAAACCGGCCACAGCGTGGACAGCTTCATTAAATTTTTTTTCCCTGTAAGCGGATTGTTCCCAAAGATACCCGACTATTTTTTTATTAAAGTTGAGTGTTTGCTCCCTGTAACCAGGCTGGCTCCAAAGATCTTCGTTAAACTCTCTAATCAAATCCGACACCTGCTCTTTGTCATCGGGCTGCCCCCAAAGATCTTCTGAATTTTTACTCAAATTCAATACTTGCTCTCTGTAACCTGCTTGCCTCCAAAGATCTATTGCTGTTCTTTCATCCACCCCAAATTTTTTATGCACTTTATCCCGGGCTAAAAATTCACAATTAAAAGTAGCGATTCGAATGTTTTTTTCAGCGTACAAAGGACCAAACGAGAAACAAACAAGGACTAAGATAATTATAATTTTTGTTTTGATGGACATGATTTCTCCCTCCTTTTAAACCAAAAGATGTAAGAAGATGAGCGTCAAATCACAGAAGTATTCCCAGATTTTTAAGTATTGCTTTGATTCCACTATAATGCCATTTATTCAAAATAAAGTCCAATCGAAACAGTCTACCCATGACGATATCTCTTTGAAAGAAGTTATAAGGACAGATCTTACTGCCGATGGGAGATGTTATAAGAATTTACAGCAAAAAATCAGATAGGAATGGGCCCTATCATTTTCCCGTGTTATTTATAATCCGCGCATGTATTCAGGCCGCCTGACCGCAGGATCTTTAATACCGGCTTCAACTCTGTATAAAAAGTCTTTTTTATCTTTCCCCAATTCACCTTTTAAACTCAGATAATTGGAAGGATGATTCGTATTGAATATGCAGTCGGTCAGGTCATCGGCTGTATTATTTATCAGGGTATACAATTCTTCTAAAATCTGGGTTGAAGTACATGGTTGGAATTTTTCTTCTAAATTCTGTGCGAGTATCTCTGACCCCGGGGTCATCTCCAGTGTAAGAGGAGAAATATACCACTTCCTTGGCATGGGAGGAACCATACGATTTATCAGTTTTGCTGATTCAACAGCATGCTTGCGACTTTTTTCCGGGTCATTGCCGGCAAGGCCCAGCAGAAAAATCCCGGACCAGTCAATTCCTGCTTTATGACATTTCTGGGCGGCCAGGGCGTAATCATCCTGAGTCGCACCTTTATTGCAGTCTTTGAGAACCTGATCATCCCCGCTTTCAATACCTACATAAACCATTGTAAAGCCAGCGTCGGCAAGCCTTTTTAAATCATCATCAGATTTTTTGAGGATATCCTTGACATGGGCATAGGAGCTGACCTTTCTTAAATTCGGATGCTGCTGATAACAATATTTTGTCAACTCAATCAGGACATCGCATTTCACAACAAATGCGTTGCCGTCTTCCAAGAATATTTTTTCAACCCGGCTTCCGAACATTGGCCTGGCCTTGCGGATATCGTTCTTGATATCTTCGATATTCTTACGCATTGAAAATTTTTTTGTCCGATACATGGAGCAAAACGTGCACCTGTGCGTGCATCCGTTTGTAACACTGATCAATAATGAATCCCACTCCGAAGGAGGTCTGAATACAGGTGCTTCTAAATTTCCAACATCCAAATTCATAATTTTATCTATCCTTTTTAATGCCGTTACAACTTAAAAGATCTGGAGCTAATAAAGACATTGCCCACTCCATAACCGGAGTGGGCAATAAAATTAATCGGTTTTCAATACAGACAAGAAGGCGGATTGGGGAATCTCAACAGACCCCACCATCTTCATTCGTTTTTTTCCTTTTTTCTGTTTTTCCAAAAGTTTTCGCTTTCTGGAAATATCCCCGCCATAACACTTGGCTGTTACATCTTTTCTAAAGGCTGAAATGGTTTCCCTGGCAATAATTTTACCGCCAATGGCTGCCTGGATGGGGATTTTAAACTGCTGCCTGGGGATCTCTTCACGTAATTTTTTACAGGCAGTCCTGCCCCGGGCCTCGGCCTTATCTCTGTGAATAAGCTGGGATAAAGCATCCACCCGTTCACTGTTGATAAGAAAATCCAGTTTGACCAGATCGGTTTCCTGGTATCCGGCAATGTCATAATCAAAGGATCCATACCCCTGTGTTACACTTTTAAGGCGGTCATAAAATTCATACACCACTTCGGCCAGGGGCAGTTCAAATTTCATTTCCATACGGCTGGAGGTCAGGTATTGATAATTCTTGCTGACCCCACGAAATTCGTGGCAAACCTGCATGACATTGCCCATATATTTATCCGGAACAATGATGGAAGCATTAATAAAGGGTTCCCTGACCCTGATAATCTCTGCAGGATCCGGATAGGCCGTGGGATTATCAATAATTTTGACTTCCCCGCTTGTGTAGGTGATCTCATACTGAACCGATGGGGAGGTAAGAATCAGGGAAATATCATATTCCCGCTCCAGTCTTTCCTGGACAACTTCCAAATGCAAAAGGCCCAGAAAACCACAACGATAACCAAATCCCAAGGCAGCAGAACTATCTTTTTCATAGATCAGGGAAGCATCATTGAGTTTTAGTTTTTCCAAGGCTTCGGTGAGTTCCGCATAATCGTCGGCCGACACAGGATACATGGAAGAGAACACCACTGGTGTGGGTTCCCTGAATCCTTCCATGGCGATTTCGCATGGACAGCCTGCCATGGTAACAGTATCACCGATCTTGACATCACTGATATTTTTAATACCGGCAATAAAATATCCAACCTGTCCTGCTATAAGCTGATCCTGGGGGCATCTTTTGATCTGAAACAACCCCACTTCCTCCACCTTATACTGGGAGTTATTGGACATAAATTGAATTTTATCTCCTTTTTTTATGCTCCCATCAAATATTCGAAAATGAACGATGGTTCCCCTGAAGGCATCATAATGGGAATCAAAAATCAGGGCCTTAAAATTTCCTGTATCCTCTGAACTAGGACATGGAATCCCGTCCACAACCGCCTGAAAAATCTTATCCACCCCGGTACCGGCCTTGGCAGATACGGCAAGGGCATCCTCGGGCTCAAGGCCTAGATCTTCTTCTATTTGTTCCCTGGCCCACTCAATTTCAGCTGAAGGCAAATCGATCTTATTAATAATTGGTATAATCTTAAGATCATGCTCCATGGCAAGGTATAAATTGGCAAGGGTCTGGGCCTCAACTCCCTGGGTAGCATCCACAATAATCAAAGCACCTTCGCAGGATGCAAGGGCTCGAGAAACTTCATAGGAAAAATCCACATGGCCCGGGGTATCAATAAGATTTAACAAATATTGGGTGCCGTCGGGGGATGTATAGGGCAGAGAAACGGTTTGGGACTTAATAGTAATCCCCCTTTCCCGCTCAATATCCATGGAATCCAAGATCTGCTCTTTCATATCCCTGTCGGAAATTATTCCGGACAACTGGATCATCCGATCGGACAAGGTGGACTTACCATGATCAATGTGGGCAATAATACTAAAATTTCTAATATTTTTTTTATCTAACTTCAATTGAGCTCCGCACTTAAGAGTTGACAAATATCATCTATCTGGCTAAATTTTATTTATACACATTTATCAAGTGAGGCCAAAAGTGTCAAGTTAAGCTCACCCAATGTAATCATTTCCGGGAGAAAAAACCATGACCTACTCCATTCTGATTGTCGATGATGATATTGCCATCAAAGAATCGGTTGAAGAATATCTAAAAATACTCTCCTATAATACAAAAGCTGCAATTAATGCCAAGCAAGCATTGAGCATCCTGGAAAACTTTGATGCAGATATGGTGCTCACTGATATCATGATGCAGGGCATGGACGGACTTGAACTAACCAAAATAATCAGGGAAAAATTTAGTATTGAAGTCATGGTGATGACCGGTTACAGCGCCGATTATTCCTATGAAGAAGCGATTCAAGCCGGGGCCAGTGATTTTATTTTTAAGCCCTTTCGATTTGAGGAGTTGAATCTGAGAATCAAACGGGTACTACGGGAATCTGAACTCAAAAAAGAACGGGCCACCCTGCTCAAGGAGATGAAACAGCTTGCCATCACCGACGCCCTGACCGGTCTTTTTAATTCCCGGCAGTTTTTCCACCAACTCAAACAAGAAATTAAACGCTATAATCGGTATTCCAGATCACTGTCCCTGCTACTCCTGGATATTGATTTTTTCAAACAATACAATGACACCTGGGGTCATCTTGGAGGAGACCAGGTCCTGATGCGTGTCGGAAGTATTATCAATTCATGTATGCGTTCCATGGATACCGCTTATCGTTACGGAGGAGAAGAATTTACCATCCTCCTGCCGGAAACCGGCCTTAAAAAAGCCTGTGTTGTCGGGGCCAGAATAAAAGACAATATTGCTTCCGAAATCTTTCAACCGGAAAAAAACAACCCCCAATCGGTAACGGTGAGCATAGGGGCCAGTGAACTTGTGGATGGGGAAGATTTCATAGATTTTATCAAACGCACGGACCAGGCCATGTACAAATCCAAGACAACCGGAAGAAACAAACTAACCTATTCCTGCCCCCCATCCGTCTCCATATAATCAAACATATAATCGGGGATCGGGGCCTCTGAAATACAACCCCGATCTCCCAATTATAATTATACAGGATTGATCCTCATACTCAAATCAACAGATCGAGCCTGGTGGGTCAAAGCACCACAGGAAATAACATCCACCCCCGTGGCGGCAATACCATTCAACGTGGATAAACAAACATTACCCGAGGCCTCCACAATTGCCCGGCCCTTAATATAAGCCACAGCTGTTGCCATGGTCTTTGTATCCATATTGTCCAACATAATCACTTCAGCATTGGCTGCAATGGCTTGTTTGACCTCATCCATATTGGAAACCTCCACTTCGATTTTCATCAAATGGGAGGTTCTGGCCCGCACCGACCGCACCGCTTTTTCAATACTACCCGCGACTGCAATATGGTTGTCCTTGATCAAAATACCATCGTAGAGCGACATGCGGTGATTATACCCTCCACCGGCCCTGACAGCATCTTTTTCAAGACTCCTGAATCCAGGGGTGGTCTTTCTCGTGTCAGTTAGCCTAACTCCTGGATTATCAAGGGTTTCAACAAAGGTTCGAGTCAAAGTGGCAATGCCCGAGAGCCGCTGTAAAAAATTCAAAGCCACCCTTTCCCCCTTGAGCAGACACAATAGATCCCCCTCTGCCTCAAAGAGAATCTCACCTTTCTGAACAACTGCCCCATCACTGAAAGCACTAGTAGATACAATAGCCGGGTCCAGCAGGGAGAACACCTTTTTAGCTACACCAATTCCCGCAACTACCAGGGATTCTTTGGCAATAATCACCCCTTTACCCCTGCGGGAAGCCGGCAAAATACTCTCGGTGGTAATATCACCAAGGCCTGAATCTTCAAACAAGGCCAATTGGATAATCTGTTCTGTCACATCCATGATCCATCACTTCATTTCTTTAATTCGTTCCAGGTTAGCCACAAGCTTTTCATTTTTTTCTTCAAGGCCTGCATGCTGAGTCTTTACCTTTACAATAACATTTTCCGGTGCTTTATCGAGGAAACTCTCGTTATTCAAGCGTTTTTGAACACCCAATAACTCTTTGGTATTCTTTTCAAGCTCTTTTTCCAGACGCTTGATTTCCTTTTCAAAATCGATCACCCCTTCCAGAGATACAAAACAGGTGGTATTACCGGTAACACAAGTGGCACAAGAAGATGGAATATTCGCAGCATCACTGAAATAAAAACTTTCCAGGCTGGCCAGATTAACAATGATAGATTTATTTTCCGCTATGATAATCTTTTCTTTTCCATCATCTGTGTTGGCCAGCACCTTAATTTTCATGGAGGGCTGGATATTCATTTCGCTTCTGATGTTTCGGATATCGGAAATAAGCCCGAATACAAAGCTCATCTGATTTTCAATGGTCTCATTTCTGGTGGCTTCATAAACTGATTTATCATAGGGAAATGAGGCTTTCATTATGGATCCATTGGTGGCCGGCAAAATATTATAAATTTCCTCGGTCACAAAGGGCATGAAAGGATGAAGCATCACCAGAATATCTTCCAGCACCCTGGATAATACCGCCCTGGCTGTATCCCGCCGTTGAGCTCCCTCTTTTTCATACAAGGCCGGCTTAACCATCTCAAGAAACCAGTCACAAAACTCATGCCATACAAATTGATAGGCAGCAGAAGCCGCCTCATTAAATTTATAAGTTTCAATACCCTGGCTTACGGCAAGGGCAGTCGCTGCGGACCGGGAAAGTATCCATTTTTCAGCCAAAGAAAGTTTTTCAAAATCAATATTAGTATCTTTCGAGGTAATATGCATGAGGGCAAATCTGGAAGCATTCCAAAGCTTATTCACAAAATGCCGGTATCCCTCTACCCTGTCTTCAGACATCTTCACATCACGGCCCTGGGCAGCAAAAGCCGCCATGGTAAACCGGAAGGCATCAGCCCCATACTCATCAATGATCTTTAAGGGGTCAATCACATTGCCCTTGGATTTACTCATCTTCTTTCCATGTTCATCCCTGACAAGAGCATGGATATAGACATCATCAAAGGGGATTTCATCATCCATAAAATGAATGCCCATCATCATCATCCGGGCCACCCAGAAAAATAAAATATCAAAACCCGTCACTAAAACACTGGTGGGATAAAATGTTTTTAAAAGATCAGTATTTTCAGGCCATCCCATGGTTGAAAAAGGCCAGAGGGCACTGGAAAACCAGGTATCCAACACATCGGTTTCCTGAAGAATTTCCTGGGAGCCACAGCTGGGACAGGCAGTGGGATCGATTTCCTCCACAATCACAGCACGACAGACAGAACACTTCCAAACCGGAATCCTATGCCCCCACCAAATCTGACGGGAAATACACCAGTCACGGATATTATCCATCCAGTCAAAATAGGTTTTGGACCAGACTTCGGGAATAATTTTTGTACGGCCACTGCGGACAGCGTCCGAGGCTTTCTTGGCCAGGGGAGCAACTTTGACAAACCACTGCTTGGAAATTGAAGGTTCCACATCGGTATGACATCTATAACAATTACCCACACTATGTTTTATGGGCACCTTTTTTTCCAGCAAACCAAGTTCAGTCAGGGCAGCTACTGCCTGCTTACGGCATTCAAACCGATCCAGACCAACAAATCTACCGGCAGTATCCAGCATACACCCGCCATCATCAATAACCTTTAATTTTTCAAGCCGATGCTTTTCTCCCAGGGTAAAATCATTGGGATCATGGGCCGGAGTAACCTTCAGGGCACCGGTACCAACCTCGGTATCCACATATTCATCCCGGATAATGGGAATCATTCTATCGGTCAGGGGTAACATCACCTGGGTTTCAGTAAGGCCATCAAATCTAGGATCATTAGGATTTATGGCAACAGCCGTATCTCCGAACATAGTTTCAGGGCGGGTGGTGGCAACGGTAAGCCCTTTTTTCTGATCTTTGAAGGGATAACGGATATAATACATATAGGAATCTTTTTCCTCGTATTCCACTTCAAGGTCAGCCAGAGCCGTCCGGCACCGGGGGCACCAATTGATGATATACTGGCCTTGATAAATCAAACCCTCCTTATAAAGCCTGACAAAAACCTTGCGGACGGCATCGGAAAGTCCCTCGTCCATGGTGAACCGCTCCCGATCCCAATCGCAGGAGGCACCCAGACGTTTAAGCTGATTGATGATGGCGCCACCTGATTTTTCACGCCATTTCCAAACCTCCTCAATAAATTTCTCCCGACCCAACTGATCCCGGCTCCTACCCTTGGCAGCCAGATCCCTTTCAACCACATTCTGGGTGGCAATACCAGCATGATCCATTCCAGGCATCCAGAGAACATTATATCCAAGAAGCCGTCTGTACCGGCACATGATATCCTGAATCACATTATTTAAGGCATGCCCCATATGCAGGACACCAGTGACATTCGGCGGTGGTATAACAATTGAAAACGCTTTTTTATCGCTTTTATCTTCTGCCTTGAAAAACCCATTATCAAGCCAATATTTATACCACTTTTCTTCGATGCCCTTTGGCTCATATCCTTTATTCAGAGAATCCGAACCCATAATTTAACTCCTCAAACCCATATTAATGAAAAAGGGGACCCTTTATGAATCCCCAAAACCTTATTAAATTTATCTTAAATTAAAATAATATTATTATCTGAACTCAAGAATTAGCTATCTTTTCAAGATCTTTTTGCAGCCGTTTTCGAATATCATCAATCTCTTTTTCAAGAACTTTTTCCACAACTTCAAAAAGAATCTTTTCAATTTTCTTTGAAAATTTTTTCTCAATCACCCGCTCAAGGGCAGCATCCACCTGCTCCTGGGTGATACTGGATTCAACATCGGAAACAACCGTCTCAGAAACAGGTGTCTGAGCAATAGATTCCATTGCTAAAGCTGGTTCCGACACCTCATTTTCTTGTCCTGAAACCGCTGCGGCTGGTTCATCCATATCAAGATCAAAATCAAAATCATTATCTTCAAACAAAACAGATTCGTCTGTATCCTCTGTCTTGGCATCAAATGTCTCGGCATCAAATGTCCCGGCATCAAAATCCGGATCAAGACCATTTTTTTTTGGTTCATCTATTTGGGAAGTGATATCAGCAAATTCAACTTCCTCCTGGCCGGCTGCATCAGAAGAACTCTCACTAACCACCTGTGTCAGCTCAATGATCCCACCATCCTGTTCTGTATCCTCAACCATAAATCCCCCCCCAAATATTATCCATCGCAAACCTTAGCACACATATCCACCATGGAACTAAAAAACTATCAAAGAGTAAAGAAAGTGTCAACAAATTAAAACCCAAAAAGAAAGTATCACCTCAACATAAACCCACGGGTCAACCGGAATCTGAGGACAAATACACACCAACTGTAATCCCAGAAAAAAAACTGACACCAACCTGACCGGATATACATTGTATTTCCCCCTGGATTCACGTATTTTATAAAAAAGACTTAACACCTGAGGAAATAATCATGACAAAGCAAGCCATACCATATGCAAGACAATGGGTAACCCAGGATGATATTCATGGGGTTTGTAAAATCCTTGAATCAAATTTTTTAACAACAGGACCATTAATCGACAGGTTTGAAAATAGATTATGCGAACTAACCCAGGCCAAACATGCAATTGTATGTACAAATGGAACAGCCGCCCTTCACTTAGCTTGCATGGCATTGGGGATGAGTGACAATGACCTTGGGGTGACTTCGGCCAATTCTTTTCTTGCATCTGCCAATTGTATCGAATTTTGCGGGGCACGAACCGATTTTATCGATATCGATGCTGACAGCCTTTGCATGTCACCGGAAAACCTTGAAACCTATTGCCGGGAAAAACAAATTCCCAGGGTGGTAATTCCAGTTGATTTTGCAGGAATTGCCGCAGACCTTCCCCGGTTCAAGGCCCTGTCCCAAAAATTTGGTTTTTCCATCATAGAAGATGCTGCCCATGCCATTGGCTCCACCTATACATTTAAAGGAAAAACCTTTAAATGCGGATCATGCACCCATTCTGACATGGCAATTTTTTCCTTTCATCCGGCTAAAACCATTACTACAGGAGAAGGCGGAGCTGTCCTGACAAACGACGATGACCTTGCCGATAAATTACGAACCCTGAGAACCCACGGCATGATCAGAAACCAGAACCAGGATCAAGCCCCAGATCAAGACCAGCACCAAGACCGGAACCAAGACCAGGATAATATCTGGGATGATCCCTGGTATTATGAGATGAAAACTCTGGGCTACAACTATCGAATCACCGATTTCCAATGTGCCCTGGGATTGTCCCAATTGGACAGACTCTCACAATTTAAGACACGCAGAAACCAGATTGTATCCCTTTATAACCAGGCATTTCAAGATAATAATCAATTAATTATCCCACCAGAAAAGATGACAAATGAGGCCTGCCCCCACCTTTACCCCATCCAGCTAACAAAGGGAAAAGATGCCCGACGAGCAATGTACCATGCATTAAAACACCATAATATACATTGCCAGATTCACTACATCCCCATCTATTGGCAACCCTATTACGCCAACAAATATGGATACGCAAAAGGAAAATGTCCCCGGGCTGAAAACTATTATCAGAGAACATTAAGCCTGCCCCTATACCCGGCCATGACAGATGCCAAGGTTCAAAAGGTCATCAAAGCAGTATTGGCAAATCTATAATCCCACGGGCCCTGCCATAAATTTTTGGAAAGCCCTTTACAAACAAAGGCTAAAAAAACATATCATGCAAAAATTTTTAATCTCTGAAGAATGCCTGGACAATAACAAAGCCGTAATAAAAGGCCAGGACGCCAAACATATTTACAAGGTTCTCAGGCTCAAAATCGGCGACCATATTCCCCTTACCGATGGAAAAGGAATGGACTATGAAGGCAAGATTCTGACCATAGCCCCGGACTTGATCCAATTAAACCTTACCAAGGGACACCACTCCAAAACCGAGTCCAGTCTCCATATTACAGTCTGTTGCGCCATGCTCAAAGACAAAAAAATGGACATGGTGATCAAACACTTAACCCAGCTTGGGATCGTGGAATGGGTCCCTTTTTTTTGTGAACGCTCCATTCCGACACCCGATTCAAAACGTCTCCTGAAAAGGACAGAACGCTGGGATACCATTGTCAAGGAATCAATCAAACAATGCCAAAGAAGTCGCCTTGTCTCCATTTGCACACCTAAAAACTTTCAAGAACTCCTTGACCTGTCGGACAACTTCCACCAGAAGATAGCCTTCTGGGAAAAATCAAGCCATCCTCTCACCCAATTGCCCCCGGCACCTTCAGACAGCCGAGTTATTATTCTTATCGGGCCGGAAGGAGGATTCACAGATGAGGAAATAAGCCTTGCCCAGGCAAAAGGATTTGAGGCCTATACTTTGGGCCCCAGGGTCATGAGAGCAGAAACGGCGGCTATTTGTGCCACCTCTCTAATCCAGCATCTACTGGGAGATATATAATTTTTTTTACTGCAAATACATTTTCTCCTTGACTTAATTTTTTGAAAGGCCTATAAAGCCCCTGTTGTTTGAGCCCAGGTAGCTCAGTCGGTAGAGCAGGGGACTGAAAATCCCCGTGTCAGCAGTTCGATTCTGTTCCTGGGCACCAAATTTAAAAAGGCTTCCATCGATATTCGGTGGAAGCCTTTTTTGCTTTCTACTTATTTATCCATCATTTCAATTTTATATAGTGCTACTTTGTGAATATTTGAGTCAAAATATACCCACGTCTTGTGCTCATTACCCAAATATTATTGATTTAATCCATTCAGGTTGAAACGTTACCAATGAAAAGTTTTCATCTTTATAAGTAATCAAGTGTTCCATACTGTTTCCAAGAATCATACGAAATTCTTTTTCAGATTTCCATTCTATCAGCTTAACCATTAATGCATCTGCAATTTTCTGAGCTGCTATGGAGCTATCAATCACACCATATGTGCTTTTAAGAAAATTTAGAAGGTTGTAATTTGCTATTTTATTTTTGTATTTAACATCTCTTACAGGAATGAACTTTTTATCCCACTCAATGCAAAAACCTGTATGTTCACTTCCATAATGAGCCCACATCAAATTATTTACTTCATCAGTTGTTACACAAAATATGTGATAAGAATCAAATTTTTCATTTATTTTTAAAATAAAATCTTCGAAATTTCTTGAAGAGTTACCGTTCAAGAATATTGTTTCGAATTCAAGTTTTTGATTCTCATTAACTTTGGAGTAAAGTAATTTTATCTCTCTATCTTTTGGTACAATAAACTGAATTTTTGAATCAAAGATATCATTAAAAGCTTTTCGAGATCATTATGGTCACTAATTCCGCAGTACTTAAAAAAGTTATTATGCTTACGTTTCATTTTTAAATTTTGAATCACTATAACGCAAAGCTAAGCTGTTGACGAAAGTGGCATTTCTTTTGCGTTTTTTTGCAAAAGAAGTGACGCTTTTGGCAATCAGGTTGAGCGTATAGTTATACATATTACTTTAGACCAATACGAGTTACTATACATTGACCTGTAGAATTTTTTGAACTTTCATTTACTTTAATATTTACATTTTTTCCGGGGCGATGCCTGTCCTGAGTGGTTTTACTAGGGCTACTGCTTCTTCCGACATTCAACAATCAGGTTAAAACCTTTTCTATCTTTGTCATAGGTCTTGTCGTACGAGTTGTAGTAGATGATATCTTCAAATCCATGCTCTTTAAGCAGGGCCTTCAGTGTATCCCCGCCGTTGTTGTGACATTTCAGTGAAAATTCTAGGAATTCCGTGTCTACCAACTTGCCATCTTTGATCAGCTCATAACGTACCAGAGAATGCACAATGTCAGAACTTCTGTCTTGATCCTTCTGAATCACGCTCTGCAACACAATCTCACCCTCCGGTGCCTTCAACCACTTGCTATTCCAATGATGGTCAAAGTTGTGAGCGTCATAGTATTCAGATACCTCGAAAACAAAACGGCCACCGGGTAGGAGATGCCGATTGACATTCACTAAACTACGAGAAATTTCCTCATCATCGATGATGAGTGAAAATGATCCTGAGGTAATAAAGATCAAGGCATAAAGCTCGGGCAGTTCCATCTCTGCTAGAGTGTTCTCGTAGATATTGGCATCGTAGCCACGTTCTTTACAGACTCGTCGGTATTTGGCCAACATGTCAGCGGATGCGTCTACGCCATCAACCTTGAATCCCTTTTCCATCAGCGGTAGTGCAAAACGCCCCGTGCCCACCATGGGTTGCAGTACGGGGCCATTTGCCTCTTCCACGTAGTTTAAGTAGAAGGTCAGATCCTCCTCGGGAACCACAGTTTTATCAAGGTCGTACATCAATGTGCAGATTTTTCCGTAGTGTCTCATAACTCTCCTAGCCTTCAGCCATTCTAATTAGTATTGTCGTAACTCATTTGGATCAATTTCATTGAACTGTAGGTAGTCTAGAGCACTCATGATATTGATGTTTTCATTTTGTGCCTAACAAGTTATTATACAGATCTGCATATCTTGTAAATTTGAATGATATCCGACCAGTATAAACAAAAAAACCTAATAGACGTACCCTTTATCAATATTTTTAGTACATGTAAATATTATTTTTTTTTTAGCAGAATTGCTATGGTAGAAAGATGATTTATTATGGAAATGTCACACAAGCATCCTAGCACTCAAGGATAATTATCCTAATTCAAATTATCCCAGGGCGCCAAAATGTTCAAGAATAAAAAATATACTCAACCAATTCCCCGGCAAAAAATTATTTTAATATTTGCAAGTTAGTTTGACTCTCACTATTTTTAAAAAGCAGTGGTGGAAGTTTGTATTCAGAAGATTCGCTATTAAAATATTACGTTCAAGCAGCATGTCAGGCTTCCACCAAACAGCATGATCACGTTTTCTTTTAGCAAATTCTTGTTGAGCGTCTATTATATTGTCGTTCATTTTTTGCTGGAATATGGGGGAAATTCCAGCAGTAGAAACTATGTTTCCATCATTCCTTAATTTATTTTTATCAATGATATCAGATCAAATCTTGATGAAATTTTTCTGGTTGTATAAGCTACTTTGCATGCAAAAGACTCAGTCGAAAATATTTGAATTATTCTTTAAAAGCATCCATTATCTTATTGATTTCATCCGATTTGATCATTTTATAGATTTCGGAATCAAAGGCCTGCATAAACTCAAATTGAAAGGGATACTTTCCCATTTCCATAGCGGTTTTTGAATACCCTATGTAAACAGGATCTGTTCCGATAATCGCCCCTTTTTTTAATCTAATATTTTTTTTCTCATTATAATTACCTGTTTGTTTAAGTTGTCTAAATAAATAATCAAAAGCTTTATCTTCCATCATGATACAATCTATTCTGCCGGCCGCTAATTTTCGAATATTCGCCCTTGATCCCTTAGCTTCTTCATATGAAATTTTTTTTTGTTTCACCAAAGATCGAAATTCTTCGCCTCCCCAGCCATCAAATCCTGTGACATTACCTATTGTCAGACCAATATAATCTTTGGGCCAATTAGGCTTTGGATGATCCAATACCTTTTCACCACAAACTGCGATAATAGTTTCAGTGTAAAATGGCAGCGAATAGGGATAAAGATAAGGCCAGTCATGCCCGTGAAAAAAAGCAGGAGCCAATCCGAATCCTTCTCCAGATTCCATCATTTTTTTCCCCTTATCCCAGGGAACCGGTATCATATTGACATTGAACCCTTGCATTCTGGAAAAAGCTGTCCGCAAAACATCGACGTACATCCCTTTGGATTTACCATTTTCTCGAAAACTAAACGGCTTATAAGCATAATCCATAAAGATGGTGACTTCCGTATCATCTCCAAAAGCCGGCAAGGCAAAGATAATAATAAGAATGCTAAATAACTTTTTCAGTAAATATTCGGGTTAGTCATTCATGAGTTGATTTAAGCAAAACTCTAAACTTTTTATCAAGAGGAAAGACCCAAATATCTTTGATGGGAACACAAATTTTTCCTGGCTGCCCGCCAAGCTTCCCACGACCTTTAGT
>JAAELK010000497.1 GCA_024226935.1 Desulfobacteraceae bacterium | reverse complement strand
ACTCTTGTTTCTAGTAAGTCCTTTTCCTGATCCGCTATAGGTTAATTTATCCCTGGTTAAATCTCCGATAGATTTTGATATATCTTCCGCTACTTTTTGTTCGTTCTGGGCAAAAAAGACATGATAAGAACAAGTATTTTTAAGCTGATCCGCCCCGGCTTGCCCATAAATATCTACAATTTGAGAAAATGACTGACAAACGTATATAGCGTTGAATTTATACGATCTTCCTATTGCTGGCATTTCAAGTAATTCTTTCATTCTCGCCATTCTTACAAACTCGTCCAAAAAAGCTGTTACCGGGTATTCGTCTTTTGTGGGTTCATGGTCCAGCATCGCCAGGGTACAGGTTTCAAAGAACAAACTCATGATACTTTTAAGTCTTGTTTGATCACTATTTTTAACCGTTATATAAATAGTGGTTCGCTCTTTTCTTAAATCCATCAAGCTAAAATCACTTCCCGAAAGGTTTGCAGACACCCGAGGATCAAAAAACACAGATAAATTTGTTTTAAAAGTAGATACAATAGATCCAAACTCCCCATCGGGAGAATTTAAAAGGCCGTTACCTTCCAAAACTGCTCTTTCCGGTAAACCCTTATAATCCTCTATAATT
>JAAELK010000496.1 GCA_024226935.1 Desulfobacteraceae bacterium | reverse complement strand
TTTTAATTGAGACGACATCTATCCTGACACAGGGGGAAAACAAGAAACAATGTGGTCCAGGAAAAAAAATACAGCGACCGGCTGCTCGAAACCCTGAGAAAATATAATAATCGGGCCATCGAAACCGCCCAGGTCATCGAGGAACTGATCAAGATGGCCCAGGAGTTTCGGGAGGCTATGAAGCGCCATGAGGATCTGGGCCTTTCTCCAGATGAGATTGCTTTTTATGATGCCCTGGCCGCCAATGAAAGTGCGGTCAGAGAATTGGGGGACAAGGTTTTAAAAAAGATTGCTTTAAAATTGACTGAAAAACTTCGGGCCAGTACCACGGTTGATTGGCAGTTTCGGGATTCTGTCCGGGCTAAAATCCGGAATATCATTCGCCGGCTGCTGAAGAAATATAAATATCCACCTGATAAGTGTGATGATGCTATTGATTTGGTTTTGAAGCAGGCTGAGGCGTTGTCAGCTTCATGGGTGGCTTAACAATAGTTAGAATTATGTGTGTCGGCTCGGAATAATTTATCTTGGGCTCTGTTTATGCGTTATTGGGGTAGTTTCAAAATCAATTAGCTTTGAATAAGCCTGTCATATAAGGTTCTTCAAAGCTTTTCGGAATTTTCGTTTTCTATACCGATGCTTTGAAGTAGCGCTGAATACTGATCTGGGTCTTTTTCACAAATTTTCTGAAGAATAAAACATGCTGTTGTCTTCATCTCTGGAACTTCAACAGGTGTTGAACCTCTTTCAAAAACCCCAGCCAGATGAGAATATTCGTTGTTAATCCTGTCTGTCAAAACAGCAGGAACTTTTTCATCTCCGAAGAAACGGAGAAGTGTCTCTTCATTCATTCCTTGATTTGGATATTTGTAAAACAAATATATTTCAAAAAACTTTCTGGTATTATTTCCAAAGTTATAGAATGTTGTATAATTTTGATCGTCTACTGTGTCAATCGAAGCACATTGATATATCTGATTAAATAAATAGTTAAATTCTGTGACATAGTCCTTCAAGTATCTGGGCATTAAATTAATATGGCTTATTCTATCAGCTCGGTTGACGATGAAATACTGCGATTTCTTCTTATTTGAAGCCCCAGGCAACTTCTTTAGATACTTCAGAAAGTCCAAATCGTGAGTCGAAATGAACAATTGTTTGAACCGCTCTCGTTTTTTTTCTTCACCATTCTCTACATATTTTTCAGGGGTAACAATTTCTGCATTGATCAGGCTATAAACGAAAAAAATATGATTTGCATCCAAACTGGAGATCGGATCATCAATCCATATAATTGGCTGGCTACCCTTTGTTTCAATATCCACTAGCTTGGCCATAAAATAGCAAAAAGCAATGAGACTGCATTCACCTTCACTGAGATGAAAGGCTTTCTGCTCATTTCGGGTTACTTCAAATCGGTATCCACTCTGTGTTCCATCATTGGCGTTCTCTATTGCTTTAAGGGAAAGTGACTGGTGTCCAAAAAAGTTATTTAAGTAGTCATTAACCTTATCAGCCCCCTTGCTCTCATCTTTTAATTGGGATTTTAGCCCGCTGATTTTAGTTTTTTTATCATTGACCATATTTTTGGCATCTATCTTGGTTTGTTTTACACTTTCCATTTTTTCCTTGAGGGTTTCTATTCTCTGTTGTTCATCTCCGTAATTGATGTCGTTTGTGAATGTAAAAACCTCATGTAGTCGTAATTTTGCTCGAGCCTCTTTTTGCTGGTCACTCAAAAATGTTGTAAATTTATTTGATTTATTGCGCAACTTATCTAAGGAATCCCAAATTGAGGCTAAACTTTTTTCTTCTGAATTCGGTTCCGAAAATGTTTTCGGTGTAAAAATATCGTTCTTACGTTTTTTGAGTTGAGTTTTTAACGCTTCGAGCGTCTCGCAGTATGCAGTAGATTGTGTGTCAAATTGACCACTCAATTTTTCTATATCTGAACTGAAATTATAGTAAAAATCAGAACTCTTGATTTTGAACAGGCTTGGTATTCGGCTCTTTTCGGTTTTAATAGAACTAATTAAATGATCAATGGCAGTTCTTAACTCCTCCGATTTCTTATTGAAATGCTTGTCCAGTTTTTCCCAAAGCTCAGAGGGTAAGTCACTGCCACAAAAGGCACATTGAGTTCTTTTTTCTTTATGGAGCCCCCGTCCATTGCGTACCCAAGTTTCTAAAACAGAATCATTCAGTAACTCCTGAATCGGATCTGATGCTTGTATCTTTTTTTCGATTAGCTCCTTTGTAGTTGAAGCAAAAGTAGAATATTTTAGATCAATAGAAGAAAATTCTGAGATTTCTTTCTTGGGCACTTCCTTTAGTAGATCATAGAAGTTGTCAATTTGTTCAGAGGTGATCTGCTTATACAACTTTGCACTGATTGTTTTTATGTCAGCCTTGATTTTAGTAACATTATAGTTTGCGTCTCCAAACGCTTTATTATGTTTAATGCCTGTAATGGATTTATTTGCTTTTTCTTTTAATTTTTTTTCCAAATTTGATGATCTATCATCATGACTTTTTTTGGCAGAAAGGGAATTCTTATTAGCCTCAAGCATTGTTCCTATCAAACCTAACTTGCCTTCTTCCGAACCAAGTTCAATTTCACTTTGTTTTATCTCGTCTTCCAGTTTGGTGTTATCGTCACCCAGAATGGCGAAAGAATTGATAGTATGTTCATCATCAACAATGAAACGTAGGTTTTCCTTAACAAAATCTTCGTTGAATACACGTACAACCTTCTCATGGCCGATAAGTGAATTCTGAGTAATATTGGTGGCACCTTCACAACTCAACTGAAATTCTGGAGATGTAAATTTATCTGATATACTGCCGGTCTCCATTGCCCTAAAAATCCTTGATAGTGTGGTTTTTCCGGAGTAGTTACGGCCGTAAAAGATATTGATCTTTTTAAACTCGGCCACATTATTACCAGCATCTCTGACTGATGATGCCCAGTCGAAGTCCTTAAAAACAGCCATGTTTTTGATTAAGTCAATTTTCCTTATCTCATCATTCATCCTGAATTCCCTTGCAGTTGGCTACGTTAATAGGAAATATTCTTGGAGCATAGTCACTGATAATCACTACTACCTAAGTAATTATACGGATCAGTATATCTTGTAAATTTGAATGATATCCGACCAGTATAAACAAAAAACACTGACAGGAACTTCTATCAATATTTCCAATACCTGTAAAGATATTTCAATAGAGTAATTATGGCGGAAATTTTTTTGGTTCAATTTGAAAGAATGGTTGGGGTTATGATTAATTATCACAGTTCAAACTGTCCAAGGCTCAAAATTCTTCATGATACAAAAACTATTGAAAACAATAATATAGAGTCAAACTCCTTTCTGTCCATAAAGGTATACCTTTTTGGACAGGAAGTTTTGTTCAAGATCGAAAAGTATTTAATATTTGTAACATTATTTTAAATTATGCTATGGCTTACAATTATATTTATGAATTTACATAAGGAATTATTATGACTCAGAAAGAAAAGTATAACATTGGTGATATAGTAAAGCTCATTTCTGGTGGACCTGAGATGACTATTGAGAAGGTAGTACTACAAGAAGATGCTTATCAAGCTAAAGGGTATAGATGCCAATGGTTTGCAGGTAAAAAACTTGATCATGGTTTTTTTCCACACGAGTCTCTTGAAATAGTCAAAAAGAAATCTTAATGATGGATGCAAAGGTAATTTCGTTATGGATGCAATCAAAACTTGATAAAGACAGTTGTCTTTATCAAGATGATGTCGTTGATTATATTGTCAAGTTACAGTTAGA